>CAZBCT010000075.1:0-15730 GCA_964490485.1 uncultured Candidatus Brocadia sp.
GACAAAAGCCTTCTCATGGACAACCCTATCTGTCCTGCTTTTCTTTGCCCTTTTTGCCAAGCGGTTTTAAATAGACCGAAATCACTTCCCAATACACCTGCCCATTAATAACATGAGCATTTTTACCATTACAATCACCCGTGAGAATAAAGCCACAAAACGTGCGTGAAGGGTCTTCAAGGATAGTACCAGGGTCCAATTCCGTGCAAACACGATCGTCCAAAATAGCGTCCAATTCTTGCTCTGGTGTGCGTTCCCCTTTACAAACACCAGCCACTGCTGCTGGCGGCTCCAGGAAAATATTTCCAAAATAATCACCTTCATACAAAGAAAAAGCCCGCTCCTCCTCTGGGGTTGTTTTTAGACCGGCAGGTGCATCGTTAAGCGGGCTCCGCATCGAAATTTCCACGTGCTTGCCAAAATAATTGGTCCTTGCCAGCATACACGCTGAGACCCAACGCTCTTGTTCAGGAGTCAAACCCTCGTCTTCCCAATCAGGCGCCAAGCCCAACACACCTTCAAACGTATATTCTACGCCATCCGCCTCTCCATAAAGTTCAATGCCACCAGGTAAGGCGCATTCGATCAGGTAGTGAAGCCATTTACGCCCTTCTTCTGAAAACAAAAACCCTGTTTGACGAAGCTCTCGCCGAACAGGGTTTTTTGTTTTTAATTTACTATCAGCACGGACTAAGTCCGCAACACTCACAATATCTAATTTTTTTTTGCCAAACCGCCCTTGCTTAAATCGTTTAATGTTGCGCTAACCGTTGCCATGCAGCATCTGCCACTCGCTTGCAACCCATTCAGGTTGGCATTTGACATCTTAATGCCATTTATCGATATACCGTTTATCGATATGCCATTTATTGATATGCCGGCAAAAGAAGGCACTGCGAAAGCAAAAACTACTCCTACTACTGCTGCAATTGGTACGAACATCCTTAATTTCAGCATAAAATACCCTCCTCACAAAAGTGACAAAGATAAAGTAAGACGGATATAACTCTTTCTTTGATAACATATAAAACAACAAAATTTGTAACAATTTATTTAAAAAAGTAGGGGCGAAGCATTTGCCAGCTTGGGTATGAATGCATGTATGCTACTTGTAGCAAATGCTTCGCCCCTACACTGCGCAGCAAACATCGCCATTATTGGAATTTTTCAAAAAACTAAATTGTTACCAAAATTTAATAAATCATAAATCAAAAACGATGTCAAGACAAAAAACCATTATCATCATGCTAAATCACGCTATTAACGAGAAGCGCAGTATTGTCCCCCGGCGTTAAGTGGAGAGCCACTTCATCCACCCCACGCAAGCGCAAGGGCACATCTTTAATATTAATGTATGGTAAACGTATTAAATGAGTTGGCATGTGCCGGTCATTGCGAGCACATTCGCGTTTCTCAGTGTGAACTACGCGAAGCCGAAGTTGCGAGCTCAAGCGAAGCAAACCCATGAGATTCCTCGCCTTGCTCGGAATGACAGTCATAGGAAGATTGCTTCGGGCTAAAGTTTATCCAGAGTAATAACGAAGGACCCTCGCAATGACAACTTTCTTTATACGCTTACTATAGTTATGCCAGTATTTTTGTTTAAGATGTGCGACCCTATCGGTTCTATGGACCCTTCCTGACCACGATATCATCGAAGTAGCATGTACCAGTGCCTTCGGCGTGCCGCAACTGCACCTGCACCCCGGCCACCTCCGCAGCCACCTCCTCCGCCTTGAACTCCGACTCCGGAGACTTCGAGGCGGTGATCTGCACGAAACCGTCGGAGGTACCGGTGCTGCTGCCGATTGGCACGGTGCCGCCCATGGCGTCGCCGTCCTTATCGAGCCACTGAATCAGGATCTCGGCTCTGTTCGCCATGTCGACGGTCTTCACCCACCCGCTGAAGGTCGTAGTCCCGGTTAGCCCCATGACATTCTGAGAAACGTTTGTGTAAACCGGGGGGGACATGGCCAGGGACATGGCACCGCTGCGTACGTTGCCTGAGACGGTGTTGATCGCCGCGCGCCCCTTTTGCACAACCCAGTCGGTCAGGCCCCTCTCAAAGTAGGGGTTTCTGATTCGGTTGGCCACCCCGATAAAGGCGTTGTCAAAGTAGGCGGTGCCGCCGATGGACCCGGCTTCCAAAGCGGGCTGGATCTTGGCCGTGAACGCCCCGGCCGGCGGGGTGAAGGTCGCGGTGCAGAGGGTCCAGTCGTTGGTACCCAAGAGATTGGAGCCGATTATGGTCTCGCTGATAGTCCCGCCGGTGGAGTTGAGCCAGCTCAGCTTGTAGCTGAAGTATTTGCCGGCCGGCAAGCCCACGGTCTTGGCCCAGCCGCTGATGGTCAGGGGAATGCCGGGGGTCAGCGGCACGAGCTGTTGGGCGCTGGATTCGGTGACGGCGCCCACGAGTTGCAGGGCTTGGCAACTGAAATAGGCCGGACTCGTCACGATCGAGGCGCCGCTGTTCAAAGTCCATGCCGTGCTGCCGCTCTCGAAGCCGGGGTTGAACACCGCGTTCTCGTAGCCGATGATGGTAATCTCGCGCATGTCGGTGGCAGACGTGCCGCTGTCGTCGGTCACGGTCAGGTACACCTTGCTGGTACCGGTGGGCAGGGTCACGTCTGCGGAGGCTGCCGTGGAGATCGTGCAGCCGTAGAGCTTCCATTCGTAGCTGGAGATCGAGCCGTCGGGGTCTTTTGACCCTGTGCCCTTGAGGGCAACGGTCTCAAAGCCATTGTCGCCGATATCTTTAAAACCGCTGTAGTTGCCTGCCTCAGCCACCGGTGTGGTTCGATCCGGAAATACGTACCGGCCGTCGATGCCCACCGCCACCGCCGGCGCCCCGTAGGGCAGCGCACCGATGTCCGGAGTGGAGGTACCATTCTCACTATCCGGCCAGCCCTTGCCCGTCAGGTCAACGCCAGCCCAGCGGGCCGGGCTGGTTTTCTTTAAGCGATAATCCACATTGCTGTATAACGAACCGTCGGTCGGTGTGGTGAAGTTCGGAACGTTTTTAAACTGCGGGTAAGCTATCTTGCTTTTGGCCTCCCAGTTGGGATACCACTCATGCATGGCATTCAAGTCCGCATATTTGTTGATCAGCGGGGTGGTCGCGTTCGTGATCCGACGGCACCAGATGTTGCCGTCGGAAAAGTTCTTGCCAGACGGACAAGGGATGCGGTAAAGTGGCTCGTCAGTGCTGATGGTCATGTGCAGGTTGTTCATAAAGCACCGGGTTTTGCTATCAGAGTCGGCACCGTCGAAGGCCTCGCTGCACACGCTGGAGTCCGCGTCCATGAGCAGGAAGGTATTCTGGTAGACATAGCGCTCGCCCAGTGGACCGTTCGCCTTAAAATCCCCCGCCACGCGCCAGATGGGCCGGCCGTCGGCCACCATACGGTGGTAGCCCAACACGGGCAGCCGCTGGTCGAATATGTTGCGGTAGATGTAGCGCGGGCCGTTGACCTTGCCATCGCTGAAGCTCATGGCGTGCAGGGCCTTGCGGATCACGTTGTTGTAGACGCGGATGTCCTCGTACATACCGCGAGGGTTGTTGAAGTAGAACACCTCATCGTTGATGTTCTCATACAGGTTGTGGTGGATGCGGATCCGGCTGCCAAAGACCTGCATGGCGTCATGCCCGTTGCGGAACTCGCAGTTGGCCACTTCCCAGTTTTTGTTGTTGTGCCCCGACACCACGAATAGCCCGTCGCAGGTCATGTTGGCCGTGCCGCATTTCATGATCTTCTCCGTCTCATCGTCGACGTATTCATACGCGTCCTTAACGTCATCGCGCGACACCCACCCGCCCAGGCGGCCGTTGAACTCGCAGTTGACCGCCTTGAAGTATTCCGTGTTGGTAATGGTCAGGCCAGAACGTGAAGCGTTGAACGTGCACCGCTCCATGGTGACGTGGTCGCTGACGTGGTCGCTGACGTTGTCTTTGTACCCGACCCCGCACATGCCGTCGCCGCCGTTCTGGAACACAATGTTGCGGAACGTCATGTAGTTGCCGCGGATGTTGGTGGCATTGTTGACGTCGTAGGTCACTGAGATGGGGATTTTCCGCGGGTCGGTTTCGCCCTCGTAGTTGGTCGCCCCGCCGTCGCGGTGCGTGTGTGAGAGGCGGATGTGGATCCTGCCAGTCGACTCGTCCCACCACAGCCCTGGGCCGCGGTAGGTCCAGAGCCACTTGTAGAACCTGTCGTCCTCTTTTGTGCTGGGGTCATTATTGGCGCAGCGCCCCCCCGGCCGCAGGTCCTCCAAGAGCACCCTGATGAACGACTCGTTGTCGGCGCGCAGTTCTTCCAGTTTCGAGTAGGTCAAGAGGCGATACGTCGTCGTCCCGTTCTCAGCGGTTAATAACGCCCCCCAGCGGGAGTCCTCGGGGTACGTCTTCATCGAGACGTATTCGTCGTCATGTGCGTTGGGATAGGGTGGAATTTCCGGTGAGTTGGGATCGGGCGGAATTTCCTGGGGTTTCCCCTCTTTGGCACGCACCCAGGCGTTGTTACGTTGCGGCGCCTTCTTGAACTCCTCGTAGCCCGGATCAAACACCGCCGTCTCGCCCGGATAAGACTCCACCGTGATAGGGCTGCCGGCCGTGCCAGACCATTTCTCCCTGTCGAATTTGTAGTACGGAAAGTGCGCCGTGCCCCGCAGGTAAACCGTGTCGCCTGGCCTAACCACGTCGCGGACCCCTCCGATCGTCTCCTTGGCCGTGGCCGGGCTGGTGCCGGTCGCAGTATCGGTGCCGTACTTCGGGTCAATGTAGTACGTGGCCGCGTGGGCGGCTGATCCCCAGAATAAGCCGGTTATTAGTGCCGCGAACACCGCGGCCATACAAATGGTTTTCATGCCCGATCCTCCCTGATAGAAAAAGATTTTTTTAGATATAGTATCGAATAAAAAATATTTCTGCACTTTGAGCAAAAGTAAAGGTTTCTGATAACCTCTTCCAAAAATTACCTAAGAAACAAGATGATATCCAGGAAATCCTAAGGCTCGGCCTCCAATCCCTTAACACTCGCCGCCAAACGTCTGCCAGAAGCATTGTTGCCCAAACATTTTCTGCTCTCCCTATAAAAGACCATAAGTTAATTGAAGATGTAATTGAAGATGTAATTGAACAGACAAAGCGACCCCTTGTCCTCTGATATTCACCTTTCACCTCTTACCTTTTCGCCTTTGCCCTTCCAGAATAATAAAAGTTTGTCCATCGTCACTATGTTTCCTTTTCAACCTTGGAAGAATATGAACTATAATGATTTCATTTGACCCTTTCCTGATTCATGATATATTACTTTTTCATAAAGCTAAAAGGAGTGAAATAATGAAACAAGCCGCACTAAATGACACTGCCGCGATTCTCCGCAGAATTGAAATAATAGAAAGAGAAGTTGTGGATTTAAAATTGTCGGTAATCAAGAAACTCACCCCTTCTGTTAAGAAAATTGTGTCCCTTAAAGGTATTATAAAAGGCGTTGATATTTCCGAAGTTGACATTGAGCAAGCCAAGAAGTCCCTCTACGGCAAAGTAAAGACAGATTGATCATGAATTTCGTTGCCGATACCCATGCCCTTCTTTGGTATTTCACTAATAGCCCTAAACTGGGCGCTAATGCAGTGGAGATTTTTATAGTTAACGACAAAAAAAAGCTGTCATTGCGAGGGCGATAGCCCGAAGCAATCTCTAAGGTATGGATTGCTTCGCTCTGCTCGCAATGACATTTACCTGTATACCTATTTAAGACGTTCACTAAAATAGCTGCGAGCGGGGAGAATGTATAATTTTTATTCCTTCAATAGTACTTGCAGAGGCACTCAGTATCTTTGACAAAAAGAAGATTTCTTGTAACAATTTAGTTTTTTGAAAAAATGGGGGTGAAGCATTTGCCGGCTTGTGTATGAACGCATGTATACCAACGATAGCAACTGCTTCTCCCCTACACGGTGCGGTAAACATCGCCATTAATTGAATTTTTTCAAAAAACTAAAGTGTTACTAAATCTTCATTTTTGTTTATTATCAAATTCGATCCCATGCCTTTCACTCATTCAAATTCATATAAATCGATTACATAGTTTTCTGACAATTGTCGCCATTGTTTCTCCCTTCTCCGATTTCATTTATACCCGACAGGAAGTGGTTTCCATATGCTCTCTTTTTCTATTAGAAAAAAAGAGCTTGACATAGAATGTCTACCCAGATGATCCTGGCGACACAATTGCTTTCTTTCAGTGCCTATGAAATACCAACCGGAAAAAAATTCTCTTGGTTTTTTGTCTTTTTCTGTGCTATATTTTTGAAAAAGCATTTCTCCGCATCTTTTTTTAAAACAAGAAAGAAAATATCTCTTATGAACAACCGTATAGAAGTAAATCCGGATATATGTCATGGTCAACCATGTATAAAAGGGACAAGGATTATGGTATATATCATTATCGAACTTCTCGAAGCTGGTTTAACACCCGATGACATTATAAAGGATTATTACCCACAGATAACAATGGACGATATAAAACAATGTTTACATTATGCCGCTTCACTTATTAAGGATCAGGAATATATTCCATTTGAAGAGGCAACACAACAGTGAGATTTCTGGCGGATGAGAATATATTTCCCCCTCTTATATCGCATCTTCTCAAATCCGGACATGATGTTAAAGCTATTCAGAAATATGGCCTTCCAGGAGCAACAGATGATACGATTGTTGATTTGGCAATAAAAGAAGAAAGAACTATCATCACCTTTGATAAACATTTTGGTGATATTCTCAGGTATCCCACACAGAATTTATTCGGTATCGTCCTTATACGGATTCATCCTCCTCTGTTAGAAGATATCCTTTTTGCCATAGATAACCTCTTCAAGAACTACCATACCAACACATTCAGGGGAAGGCTTGTCGTGTTATCTAAACAGGGATATAGAATACGGTAGTTGTTTAAGGTTGGGCAAAACATCAGCGAAACCCAACATCAACAGAAAAGTCTGTTGGATTTCATTTCATTCAACCCAACCTGGCCGCCCAGCTTCATCCAGCGACAACCATAATGTAGAGTAAAACACTGGCGTAGTGGCTACAGGTTAAGGTTTGTCTTCCCCGTTTCTCTCCGTTTCCTCTGAGAGTGTCACACCATCTCAACCATACCCTAGTTCCAGCATCTTCTCATCAAACCGTACGTGAGGCTTCGTCGTGAGCTCAGCCGAACGGTTTTCCTTCATACGGCTTTTCTGTTCCCTTCTCAGCAAGGCATATACACTAATCGACCAAGAGTCAACCGGTCTTCGCCTTGCCGTATATCTTTCCCCTCAGTTCCTGTAGACTTATGGAAGTTTTTATCATTCTTCCCTACCGCACCTCCAAAGAAAGATTGGAGATACAGCAGAGTCCCTTCGCTCCGGTCAGGTTATGTTGTCCTTGCCATCACCACTCCTACGGACTCATCCGCCACCCTCTCGCCTGTCAGCCCATTTCGCCGTGGGACTTATAGGACTTACCTTCGTTCCTGATATTTCTATCAGGGACAAGGAGGGTTTCCCCAGTTGCTACTGCTCCTTTCTATCCGTGTCGCCGCTGATACCCCGCCACCGTTCTTTTACCTATTAGCCAATGTTGGTAAGAGAATTCCGCCTTCGCCTATAATAGACAGGATCGGCCAGTGGCTCTTGACTTTTACGAGGCTACTTCTACGTTCACGTTTGTTACAACCCGGATATTCGCTCACCGGCCTTACGCCGACTTTGTCGATGGGCTTCAGAAGGTAACGTTTCCATCACCCCCTGCCATCCAAGCTACATGGCTCCGGCTTTTACCACGACGGGTCTTTCACCCGTTAGGAAGCAGTACCCTTCTCTGGGCACGCCCCTAATCAAGATTTGACCCCATGCCCCCCCCCGGTCTGGGCAACTCCAGCCCGCACCAGGTTGGCACCGCTTTCCACAGTAACCCATCCGGCATCTGTATGGACCGAGTCCACAAGCCTGCTGTTCGCCTCGATGAATAGTGTGATCGAGGGCGTCTGACCCTCCACGATGTTCTGACGTATACCACCCACATTTGTCGGCGTGATCGTGGCCTCGATGGTGAAGGACTGTAAAGCGTCGAGGTCACGGTGGCGCGCGATATCGACGATGCCATTGGTAATAAGGATGCCCGCGTCCTGCGGACGGACCTTCGCGTTGACGGCCTTCAGTACGGCGATCCCATTCACGGATCCGTCAAACATTCCGTTTGAGTCGCCGACCAATCGAAACAAAGTTTTTGTAGCAGACATAGTCTCCTCCTTTCATGTTAGTTTTGAAGACTTCTTTAAAATTCATAACCTAATGCCACATAGACAGTATATATTTATTTTTCCATTGCCTTTCTCCTTTCTTGCAATAATTCTGGTTCTTTTTGGCTTTTTCTTCCTAAAACCCATGGGGCTACGGCTGACATACAGGATTCTGGAGCTTTTTCCTGATGGAGCCCATTTCCCGCAATATTGCCTTCCGTTCGTTAATGTCAATGTCGTTGTTGCTCAATTCTTCTCTTAAGTCCTCTAGCTGCTGCCTCCATTGCTGACACATTTCTTTTGTTACTGGTTGATCAGGTGTATGGACAGTCAACTTTGCGAAAAGTTCGTCCAGGTTGATACGCTCTGGCCAACCTCGGGGGACATTCCCGTGTCGATAGCCGCAAGCCTTGAGATCCGAGGCATAGCGGTTTCGAAGGTACTTCATACTGAAGTTACCTAACCCGCTAAAGTAATGCGCAGCGAGATGGGCCGGATCAAGAGCCATCTCGCCGGGGGGATACGTTGGGCCGTCGTCGTGATCGTCCCAGGCCCAGGGGGTGTGGGTGGAGTCAGTAACACAGAATCTGGAGATACCATCCCCACACCCACCTTTCTTATCACCTTTGATCGTCCCCCACCAGGCAAAGGTCATGGCTTGGTTGCGAGACAGAGGTGCCTCATCGAGTTGCCGTTGCCATAACCCACCTGGCGCGAAAAAGTCGATCAGCATATAGTCCACATGCCGGTCATTCCCTGACTGCGGAACTTTCGACACGGTTCGAGATGGATAGTAGATAATCCCGTCACCGCCGTTTCCGGCTAAGAAGTTGCCGGCATAGGGAAACGCCTTGATGCCATGCCCCTGGTCCTCCTGATTGGTCAGAGGATGGACCGATCTATCGTAGGCTTGCATCGTCAAAGCACCGTCAACAGTTTCATGCCCATTACGAAGTGAACTGCCGGAGGGAATATAGGAGTAGAAGTCTTCATGGGCGACGGTGATCATGCCTTCTAGCCTGCCGTAAAGCGTGCCGTCTTTGCGTACAATGGTGAGCAATCCCTCCATGTCGTTCTCATGCTCTTGCGGATGGAAGATTTCGTTGGACCAGTCCCTGGGATGGAAGAAGCCATAGGTAATGAACCAGTGTGTATAGGTCTCGACGACGGAATAGTAGGCATGGGCTGCCAGCGGAAACGAGGTCAGATGCTCCCAATTGTCGATCGCGATCATGTTTCCGTCGTAGTCGAAGCGGGTAATATAGTCAGCGCGATAGTTCGAACTGTTGGTGTCCTGGTAATGGATTGGTGCGTGGCAATAGGCGAGATCGAAGTCGCTGGGAGTTTGAAGGATTTTCTGGCCTAACTGCTTCACCGACTCCTGAATCAGTGCGGTGGTGACCAGCGCAGGATTCACGCCGCGGGTACGAGTGCCTGAGAGAGCGCCCGCAGCATCGAACGCTTGGCCGTCCGGTAATAACAGGACAACGTGCACCACATTTGGATTTTCATCAGGTATGGTAACAGCCAAAGGCACGTCAATCTTTTCGGTGTGTTTCACAGCGTGAGCCTCGAGGAGAAGATCCGGCTTCCTCTCTGCCACGAGTCGGATGTGCGAGGCTCCGTGTATATCGACGGCATATATACCGGCCTCGACCACCACAGTGCTCCCATCCGACATCGGAAAGTGCATTTGTTTATCGAACGTGATCGAGGGTGCTGCCTCACCTAACGAGTTGAATCTGGCAAGACACCATCCAATGATCAGCACAATGGCGAAAGCCCTCCACCATGAGCAGCTAGTCGGTCTCATCATGACCTTTCTCCTTTCTGACAGGGTCGTATTGTCGAACCAAAGATGATAGGAAATCAGTAACCATCCGCATAGCGGGTGATTTAGCTTAGGTAACAATTTACGCCTATTTATTAATTGCGTTTACTATAATATGCTGGGTAGTAATGGCAGTTGTAAAAAACAAAAAAGATTAGCGGCAGTACAGGATAGCTTTTATATGACAATCGCCACCATTTGCATCATGCTCTTTGCAACCGATCAACACCTTTTCTAAGCCATCTACCCCGGTTATTATTTTTTGCCCTTTTTGGAGTTTGTTGGTGCCGATAAAACCGGTTCCATCAGACACGTCATCAGATGGAGTGATTACTTCAATATGGTTTGTTGGTACAGTTCCCAATATATCATCAGTAATTTCGCCATACTCAAGATTACAGGCCGCTGTGGCTCCGATTATTTTTTCTCCTGGCGGACAGGAAATAGTTGTACTGCAACCATTATTATCTGAATTTTTCCGGCAATCGAAAACATGCCTTGTTACAGCGCTGTTTTGCTTTCCACGAGTGAGTTCTCCGTCATTGCAGGTATAATTATAACTAGCCGGTGCACCATCACCTGCTTCAAGCACTTCAATGGTTTCTCCATCTAATATAAAATCTTTTTTGTACCCATTCGGTGTAACATAGCAACCGGCACGTCTTTGAGCTGCTGTACTTACCGTTTCATTATAATCAACGTAGTTTGGTGAATCTGATTCAGGGTTCTTACTAATAATCATTTCTTTTATTGCCCTTTTAAATATTTGATTTTGCATTACAACATTATGCCTGGCAAAATCCCGGTCGTCCGCACTGCTCCCGAAGTTAAAACCTTTGTCCTCGTCACAGTATCCCCGTTCACCATCGCGTGAACCCAGGTAAACGGAAGGGTTTTTACCGGTATACTTGTCATAATAAAAAACATTGTTGATTATCTGGTTATGGTTTGGTGTTGTATGCCTGATAGTGCCTTCATCACCACAATTCCTGTATAAATAGATACCCCCATTATGAAGCCCAGAAAACCAATTATTAATGATCCGGTTATAATCTGAACTATCAATGGCCATTAGCTCCCGCCGAGAAGTCTCTACGTCTATCCGGTTATTTTTAAAAGTATTTGCATGTGACTCTGCATCCAGGTAAATCGCAACTGCACCTGATTTCCCTTTTATTTCGGAATTAATCAGTTTTGAATAAGTAACACCAGGTGCGAAGTACAAGGGGATTCTGCCTGCACCAGTAATGATAAGATCCTCTAAAATGATGTTTGTGGGTGCGTTATTTCTTGCTGTTGTCACATGTGTAGCTGTCTTTGATGAATCCTTTAAATAGTTATGATCATGTCCACCACCCTCGCCATTTATGCCCATCCCCCAAATGTGCACGGAGCCGGTTATATTGCACTTTTTAATCGTTATATTTTTCGGTCTTTCCCATTTTCTTATGCTGCCATCCCTGTATGTTTTGGATTTCACTTCAATCATAGCATTATTAAAATTGAGCGTTCCCTTTCCACCATTAATTAATGCCCCATTACAATTTAGTGTAACAAATGAGGCTGCTTCTCCTTCGAAGATCATTCTTTTTGTAACCACATCAGTTCCCTTTAAATTTAAATTACAATCGATATACACCTCACTGTCCGAAGCAGTTGCTGGAGCTAATATTTCGTTCACTTTTTCAGGGCTGCAATCGGGTTTCACTATTTTGGGACCCTCTATTAAATGAACATCTTTCCTCCGCAAGAGATCATAAATGTCTTTGTTATTTGAAAAAACAAAATTGGAGACTAAAAAGATTATGGTAAAAGGGAATCCAACCAGCCATAATGTGGTGAGAATTTGTGATTTTTTCATGTTATACCTATTTTGATTTTTGTTATTTATGTTATTCATGGGCTTTCCTTTATATAAACGTTCAATTTTTGATTTCATGCTCCACTATTTTGCGCAGCACAGCAAGATCTTGCCATTGTTCAACATACCTCCCATTTATGTAGATGGCAGGAGTCCCTGGTATTCCAACAACCTGGCCGCTTTTGATATGTTCCTTAACCCTTTCTGTGATGTCTTTTGATCTTATGGCTTTTTCAAATTCCTTTAGATTCCATCCATATTTTTTTGCAAGGCGCAGGATCACTTGGGGATTAATATCTTCCTGCTGGCTGAATAAGTCATCATGAAATTGCCAGAATTTATTTTTATCAGATGCAAATACTGCAGCACATGCAGCCAGGCCGGCATATGGATGCCCTTCCGAAGTAATTGATGAATTTATCGAGCGGTCAAGAGGGTAATGAATAAAACAGAGTTTCACCATGCCGCTAAATTCAGAAAGCAGTTCTTTTAATTTAATGGATGCAACCTGGCAATATGGACATTGAAAATCACTGAACTCAATTATTGTGACCGGTGCCTGGGGGTCACCAAAAGCAGGAGTTCCTCTTGGCAATTCTATGTTACGCCTTGGTTGGGCAAAATGTCGCGTAAGTGCCTCTTTCACTATTACATCCCTACCGGCTAATTTAGCCTCTGTTAAGTAGCTTTTCATCTTTGGGGAACCTGAAACGGGAAATAACATCTTCATTATATAATATCCAGTAAAAACAACAACCAGTGCCGAAGCTAATGCAGGTATACTAACATTCACTGGCCTATACCATGCTTTCCTGCCAGATTGCTGAAGTTGTAGTCCTGTGTTTACCTGTTTACGGGTATATTTCAGGTTAAGTATTTTTATTAATGACCAAAAGATTGTTGCATTGGCAAGATATAGTAATATGCAAAAAATACAAATCACCTTTAAATAAAATATCATTTGCCAGGCTTTGAAGATCGACAAGACCAAAACCGGTAATGAAACAATGAATGCTGCAATTATCAGTGGTCGATGATTTTGCGAAGAAACAAATGTTAATGTAACAACAGAAATCAACCATAAATAGTAGGTGAAAGCCCACCATGCAAGAGGAACCCCGAAAAGCAAAGCTGCTCCCGAAGAAGCAACATAATTACAATCGAACAAATTATTAATTGAACAAAATGACTTTATACCTGCCTTAGTATACAATGCCGCTACTGTCAGTAATGTTGCGTATAAAGCACATAAAACACCCAGGAAAGAAGAAAACAGCAGTGCAAATTTAATTGTATTCATCATGTTATCTCCTTAATCTGTGTATGGGTGCTTGGCCTCCTACCCCGTGGCGTATCCTCAGTTCATTTGCCCGTTTCTTCCTGAGGAACTTCGGCCGCTACCACGGGACTTCCACCCATAAAAAGACGCTGCCCCTGCGCTGGGCACGCTACTAATCAAGACGACACCAACATCAACTAACATCCTCATTGTAGTTTGCCATTCCCACTGAAGACTATTTGTTCCGTATAACAAAGCCTCGCATGACTTGAGAGCATGCGATTCTCATAAGATCTCATTAATCGGATAGACATACACCAGATACAAATAAAAAAACACCAGAGAGATAACTAATATCACAACACCGAGGACAGGAGATCTCACCTTTATGCCCTTAATCGTAACGTCAACCTCACTTTCCAAAGCTCCGGCCTTGTCTCCGCGCTTCAAAGGCCGATGAAACTGCACGGCAGCGAAATAAATCCCTGCAAAGACGAGCATCAGCACGACCACAAAGATTACTTTCGAAGAAAGGAGTTGCCATTTAAAAACTGCATGACGATGCCGGAGGCCAGAAACATTGTAGTCATAGTACTCACGCAAAGCAGCCATGTATTTCTCATTGGTCAACTGGTCAGCTATCGCCGGAGGAGGAGCAAGGGGCATAAGCGGATCACGGCTGCCACTACCGGATAGACTGGCCATATCTTTTTTCTCTTGTTCTGCACTTTTTCGTTCTTTAAGGCTTTCCCTGAGACGCTCGTCCATTTCAGCGACCTTCCTGGCACCTTCCTCTTTGCAAGCTTCCTGCGCCAGAAGTCTGGCCTGCAAGCTCAGCATGAAGACGGAGAAAATCAATATGAACGCAACGTTGGCTCCAATTCTCTTCATCTGTCACCTCACCATACAGCAATTAATCTTCATGGAGATAGCAACTGACCGAGGATTCTTGTTCTCTCGTTGATTTTTTCACCCAACGGCCTCTCACCGCCTTCGTAGCGAAGATACTCCTCGGCCGCTTGTGGACTTACCAAAGACCTCATTATCCGCAAAAGCCCTTCGTTATGCGCTTCGAGCCATATCAGCAGCTCCGGATCACCTGGCAGGGTAGGCACACGGACTATAGAGACTGATTTATACAATTTCTGCTCCTTCCTTCCATCCGGAAAGATCATCGTATCACCACCATCTTTGAAGATACGCTTGATCCTGCCGTCAGTATAGCGGATCTCAACGGTTCCATCGGGTAGGATGGAGCGTGCCGCAACATCGCTCGATGGCGAAGTGACCCCCGGCAGCGGCTGGACAGGTTTAATTTCGAGCCCCTTGGGGATACGCTCAGGAACTTTTGAAACGATCTTAATCCTCTTCCACACTGAGCCACCAAACCCGCCGGTCTCACTGCGCTTCCGAAGCTCGATTCTGTCGGGTGTACGGACAATACTTAAAACCAACCTGCCGCTCTGTGAGGCGTTTCCTCGAGGAACATCCACCCACTCTCCTACAATGAGATTGTCCTTAATCAATTCTTTAAAGATATTCGTAAAACGGGATCCCTGGCCTTTATCGCTTAAACCTACACACCAAAGGTCGTTACCAACCTGCCGTGCATAATAGATACCCCCATCGTCAGCGGTCCAGGTACCCGTCAGATCTTCCGCCGCCCAACTCAGGTTTAGCGGTAAGGCTATTAACACACCAACGATAATTGCTGTTAACTTTAGGCCTCTCAACAACTTCATATAATCTCCCTTTCGGGTTATTGCAAACGGTTTATGGTTTCGGAGGGCAATGTAAAGCGCCAAACGACTAAGCTGACCGGGCCGCCGCTAAACACTCAGGGTACGCTAAGAAATGAGTTTCGGCGGCTCCGGTCCAGCGTCTTGCTAGACATCGCTGCGGTTAGTTAAGTCTGGCACTTTCCCCTGTTCTTAAAGTCACCGGCGTTATACCGATTTGATCATCAGCCACCGTTGAGTGTCGTTATTCTGCGCAGGCCTTGTGACCAGAGCGAAGTCTTTTTGCTCAATTTCATGGGCATCCATAAATCGGCCATTGATCTTCTGTTGAATGGTGTATACACCGTTGCCTAAGTGCATCAGAATCCATCTCTGGGTGTCGTTATTTTGCGCTGTTCTTGTGACCAGAGCAAAGTCCTGCGTAGCACCTTCCCAGGCATCCACAAATCGGCCATTGCTCTTCTGTTGAATGGTGTAGAATACACTAATGGGGGTAAGAATCCATCTCTGGGTGTTGTTATTCTGCGCGGGCCTTGTGACCAGAGCGAAGTCTTTTTGCTCAATTTCATGGGCATCCATAAATCGGCCATTGATCTTCTGTTGGATAGTGTATGTATTGTTGCCTAAGGGTTTTAGAATCCATCTCTGAGTATCGTTATTTTGCGCCGTTCTTGTGACTAGTATAACGTTTTCATAAAACGTTTACATATTATTTGCTTGTAAAATCGAAAT
>CAZBCT010000076.1:0-15695 GCA_964490485.1 uncultured Candidatus Brocadia sp.
TCCCCTCCCAAGAGGGGACTTCTCAAATTCCCCTCTTGAGAGGGGCAAGGGGTGTATTTATTCATAGATTAACAAAAAAAAGAATTGAAATTCCGTAGCATGAAAATATAGGTCGTTTGATAAAAATCATTCTTTCAAAAATTTTGCTTTTTATAGCATTCCCGCGGCTTTCTGTCAATTGAGAAATTATACAAATGTTTCATACCAGGATGAGTTATGTGTTGACAGCCGATATGCGGTTTATTATTATTCAAAAATGTTTCTCTCTACATACTCAAAATCAAATATTCTTGGATCTTAAATAACAAACTATCTTAGTTTTATTTACCTGCCTGGTTAAGCACGTGATTGAAGGCATGCAGGGGAAAGGGAAGGGTAACTTTTATGCGAAAAATCGTTTCAACACTTTTGTATTTTGTCCTCATGATTGTGCTTTGCCTTGATGGAGAGTTCCTACGCGGTGATGAAGTTGAAAAGGGGGAAGATCAATTTTTAGCAAATATCCGTCAATTAACGTATCAGGGGAAAAGTGCCGGTGAGGGATATTTTTCACCAGACGGGAAATATTTGATATTCCAGAGCGAACGTGACTCCGAAAATCCTTTCTACCAGATTTATATGATGAGTCTGGAAACTGGGGACACTCACAGAATTTCACCGGGAACAGGAAAAACCACCTGTTCATTTTTCAGACCCAATTCTGACGATGTCCTCTTTGCTTCAAGCCACCTTGATCCTGATGCAAAGGCAAAACAGCAGGCGGAAATTGAGTTTCGCGCCTCCGGCAAGAAACGCCGTTTTACGTGGGATTACGACTCACATTACGATATCTTTTCGACTAAACGTGATGGCAGCGCATTAAGACGCTTAACAAGCGCCCTTGGGTATGATGCGGAGGGTGCTTATTCACCCGATGGAAGCAAAATTGTGTTTTGTTCTCTGCGCGATGCCTATCCCGTAGAAAGGCTTTCACCGGAAGATCGAAAACGTATGGAAACCAATCCTGGCTATTTTGGCGAGATTTATATCATGAACGCCGATGGTTCTGATCAAAAACGGTTAACCACCTGGGAGGGATATGACGGGGGTCCCTTTTTCAGCCCTGATGGCGCAAGGATTATCTGGCGTCATTTTAATGAAAATGGCATGCTGGCTGATATCTATACCATGAAGCTTGATGGATCAGACATGCGCAGACTGACCGATTTCGGGTCAATGTCATGGGCACCATATTATCATCCGTCGGGTGAGTATGTCGTCTTTCATTCAAATAAACATGGATTTACGAATTGTGAATTATTTCTTGTTGATACGCAGGGAGAAAAAGAGCCCGTACGCGTGACGTTTACGGATCGGTTTGATGGCCTGCCGGTATTTTCACCCGATGGTAAACAGCTTGCCTGGACTTCTGGACGCACATCGAACGGTGATTCTCAGTTATTTATGGCTGCATGGAATCACGAAGCGGCACGGGAGGCTTTAAAAATATCCGGCAAAAGGTCTGAGGCTCAGGCGAAACCGACGCCTTCCCCTGTCGACAAGATGAAGCAAGGCGACTTAAATGACCCTGTCCGGGAACAATCCGGGGAAGGCAGAAATGGTGTACATCAGTTTTCTCCGGAAATTACTTCTGCAGACCTTCAGACGCAGGTATCCTATCTGGCATCTGACGAATTGGAAGGCAGGATGACGGGTACCAAGGGTACCCAGATGGCAGCTTATTATCTTGCGGGCTATTTTAATGAGATCGGATTAAAACCCCTCTGCGATAAGGGAAGTTACTTTCAGGAATTTCCTTTTATCTCAGGGTCAAAATTGATTCCGGATCAAAACCACTTTCAGATGGTGAAAGAAGGAGACGGGAAAAAAACGACAGCTTTTGAGGTAGAAAAGGATTTTCTCCCCCTGGCGTTTACCGCCAACGGAGAGGTGGAAGGAGAGGTGGTTTTTGCCGGCTACGGACTGTCCGTTCCGGGAAACGAAGCAAATCGATACGATTCATACGCTGGTATTGATGTGAAAGACAAAGTTGTTTTAGTCCTGCACCACGTCCCTGAAAAGGTTGACATGAAAAGACACCTGGAACTCAGCAGACATGCGGGCTTGCGTTATAAGGCAATGCTGGCGCGTGAACGCGGGGCAAAGGCATTATTGGTGGTCATTGGCCCGGGGTCTTCCGGCGCTGGGAAATTGATCCCCCTTTCCAGTGACAAGGCATCTGCGGACTCGGGAATTAGTGTGGTTTCCGTAAGTGGCGCAGTAGCAGATGCGTTCTTTGCCGGTTCCGGCAGGAATTTTAAAGACGTCCAATCGGGACTGGACGTGGAAAATCCTCAAGTCGAGGGGAGTTTTTCTTTGTCGAAAGTAAGGGTAAAAATTGCCACTGCGGTTGAACAGATAAAGGAAATAGATCGCAATGTCCTTGGTTTTTTACCGCCTGGTGAAGGGAGTGAAAGCGCTGAGTGTATCATCGTTGGCGCTCATTATGATCATATCGGATATGGCGGTGTCGATTCGCTGGCGCACAAAGGAGAAGAAGGTCAGATACACAATGGCGCCGATGATAATGCATCAGGCGTTTCCATCGTACTGGAATTAGCTTCTTCCCTTGCGGAAGAACGGAGAAAGAATCCCCAGACAATGAAACGCGGAATTGTTTTTGCGCTCTGGTCAGGGGAAGAACTGGGATGTCTTGGATCATCCTATTTTGTCGGCCATCCTACGGTTCCTCTCAAAAATGTCATAGCATATATGAATTTCGATATGGTGGGTCGGCTGAGGGAAAACAACCTGATTGTCGAAGGTGTTGGCTCTTCAAACATCTGGAGTCGGCTCATTGAAAAATCCAATGTAAAGGCGGGATTTCATCTAAATCTTCTCTATGACCCATACCAACCGAGTGATGTTGCTTCATTCTACCCGAAGGGCATCCCGGTAATCCATTTCTTTACCGGTGTGCACGAGGATTATAACCGGCCTACGGATGACCACATAACCCTGAATTATGAAGGTATGGTAAGGGTTGCCGGATTTGCACGATCCATGTTGATTGATTTGATTCAGCATGCTGAACGTCCGGATTATGTGAAGGTCAATGAGTCGGAAAAACAGAGAACAGAAAAGATCGCCAGAAAGACTTCCTGGGGGACAATACCTGATTTTGCCGCTGAAACGAAAGAAGGGGTGAAGATAAGCACGGTGAAAAAGGATGGACCGGCAGATAGAGCAGGAATGAAAGACGGAGATGTCGTTGTCGAAATTGCCGGCAATAAAATCACCAACCTTTATGATTATAATTACCTGATGGATGTAGCGGGATTCGGCAAGCCCATCGAAGTGACCGTACTCAGAAACGGAAGGCGTGAAAAATTAACCATCGTACCGGTAGAGCGAAAGTAATTTTTCGTGTCTCCATGATTTTCCATGTAACCGCAACCTCCGATAAGGATTCACGAAAAGAGAGTCTATTTGCTATTTCCTGCATCGGATGCTAAACTGTTTTCATGTGTCTGTTGTTTCCCTATCCGAACGAGTCGGAAAAGACAAAATCAGAAGCACGAATTCGAGAGTCAACCCTGTCAGAGTTAATGTTTATTTTTGCCAATGCTTGTCCCTGCATGTTTTATGCAAGCAAAGTCAAAATTCCCTTGGAAGGCACTAAGACTAAAAGACGCATTTTTTATTTGAAGGAGTAAGAGATGAAAAAATTATTGATAACAAATCTTATTGCAATCAGCTTTGTGAGTATTATAACTGGAACCCTTTTGGCGGGATGGATACCATCTGTATCCGAAACTGCGGAGGATAAGGATGCCAAGATCACCAATTCAGAAGTTTCGAAGGTTATTGCTCATTTTAAAAATCATTACCCGTATCTGGATATCTATTTTGCGAAGGCATATGGTTATGCAGTGTTCCCTACGGTAACAAAAGGGGGGATAGGCATAGGAGCCGCGCACGGTAATGGGGAGGTTTATGAAAAGGGAAATTTCATTGGCACCGCTGATATGATACAGGTGACTTTTGGCGCACAATTTGGCGGTCAACAATATAGCGAGATCGTTTTTTTCAAGGACAAAAACACCATTGATGACTTCAAGGCGAACAAGGTCAAATTAGGGGCACAAGCTTCCGCAATAGCCGCTACCGCCGGGGTTTCTGCAGATGCTGCTTACAGTGAGGGAGTTGCAATCGCTACCTTGTCGAAAGCAGGTTTCATGTACGAGGCATCGATAGGGGGGCAAAAATTTACTTTTAAACCAAAATAATCTGCTTAGATTCCTGTGTAAGTAATCTCGACACATCCGAACGCTAAGCATCTTCCCTTTTTATGCGATTTTTTGTCAATATTCTGAATTCTGAGGCATCTGATTTTTAACAATTTTTCACGAGGCAGTTTCTATGAGTAATCCACCGGACAAAATTATCTATTCCATGTACAAGGTAAGTAAAAATTATGAAAAGAAACCGGTATTGAAGGATATCTCTCTTTCGTATTTTTACGGCGCCAAGATTGGCGTGCTGGGCTTAAACGGGTCAGGAAAGAGTTCACTTCTGCGCATTCTTGCCGGAGTAGATAAGGACTTTAACGGGCAAGTAACACCTTCACCCGGCTATACGGTTGGATTTTTGGAACAGGAGCCACACCTTGACGAGACAAAAACGGCACGTGAAATAGTGGAACAAGGGGTTCAGGAACTGGCAGATCTCCACAAAGAGTACAACCGGATCAACGAGCGATTTGCCGAACCGATGTCGGATAACGATATGAATAAACTGATCGAACGACAGGGGGAGGTGCAGGAAAAGATCGATGCGCTGGGTGCATGGGACCTGGATGCCCGACTGGAAATGGCAATGGACGCACTGCGTTGCCCGGAAGGAAATACGTCCGTCAAGATCTTGTCTGGTGGAGAACGACGCCGTGTGGCGCTGTGCCGGTTATTACTTCAAAAGCCGGACATTTTATTGCTGGACGAACCGACGAACCACCTTGACGCCGAATCGGTTGCCTGGCTTGAGCACCATTTGCAGGCTTATGAGGGAACCGTCATTGCCGTAACCCACGATCGTTATTTTCTCGATAACGTAGCCGGCTGGATATTAGAGCTGGACAGGGGGTATGGAATTCCCTGGAAGGGGAATTATTCGTCGTGGCTTGAGCAAAAACAAAATAGGTTGCAGCAAGAAGAAAAGCAGGAGACCGAGCGACAAAAGACCCTGCAACGTGAACTTGAATGGATCAGGATGACTCCGAAAGGCAGGCATGCAAAATCAAAGGCGCGCATTAAGTCATACGAATCTCTGCTTGATCAACAGAACGAAAGCCGGATAAAGGACTTGGAAATCTATATCCCACCTGGCCCGCGATTGGGCAACATGGTCGTCGAGGCAGATAACGTCGTCAAATCGTATGGGGACAATGTCCTCGTAGAAGGAATGACGTTTTCCCTGCCCCGCGGGGGAATTGTTGGGATCATAGGACCGAACGGCGCCGGGAAAACCACGCTTTTCCGCATGATTACCCATCAGGAAAATCCGGATACAGGCTCCATCCGGGTAGGAGAATCAGTAAAGCTCGCGTATGTTGATCAGAGTCGCACAACCCTTGACCCTAAAAAGACGATATGGGAGATAATTTCAGGGGGACGTGACATCATCAGACTTGGCAGCAGGGAAGTTAATTCACGTGCCTATGTGGCGCGTTTTAATTTTTCCGGGACAGACCAGCAAAAACCGGTGAGTGCTCTGTCAGGGGGGGAGCGAAACAGGGTTCATCTTGCTGGTATGCTGAAAGAGGGAGCCAATGTACTTCTGCTGGACGAACCCACAAACGATCTCGACGTGAATACCATGCGGGCATTGGAAGATGCCCTGGAAAATTTCTCCGGCTGTGTACTGGTGATCAGCCATGACCGCTGGTTTTTGGATCGCATTGCAACCCATATCCTCGCATTCGAGGGTGACAGCAAGGTAGTCTGGTTTGAAGGAAACTATTCCGATTACGAGGCGGACAGGAAAAAACGTCTCGGCGTTGCAGCCGACCAGCCCCATCGTATCAAATACCGGCATTTAACAAGGACTTAACGTTAGGCTTAAAAACCACAAATTAAAAGACTATGTGGGAAAAGGCGAATAAACTAAATATTTAAATGCAAAACGGACATTTGTTACGTCTGGAAAAATGATATTGCTGCAACATCAAAAAAAACCTGTCCCTGTTCCATGATGTGATATCATGATAACTTCATTAAAGAAACTACTCCGATATTTTTCAAAAAATCTGCTTTCGTGCAGATACGGTAAATCAATTTTGTACGCTTGATTGTCCCTTCTTGTATTACGCATACCCGAATAGTTCTCACCAGCAATTCACAATTTATAAAATACGATATTTCGCTAAGGGTTTTAATTTCGATATTTAAGATAAATTACTTGTATCTTAAAAAATAATTTTATTTCCTGGATTGCATTTTGCATATTCTTGCTTTTCAACACGTGTTCGTCGTAAAAGGCCTTTCGATAGTTATTTTAAAAAATTTTATCAGGAGGAGATGGTATATGCGTAAAGCTTATAAATTTTTATGTGCCGCTGTTTTTTTTGTTGCAGTTGGTTTTGTATTTCAATCACATAATGGTCTTTCTGCAACGGAGATCGAAGGAAAGGTAAATATCAATACGGCAACCGAAAAGCAGATTGCAGTCTTGCCAGGTGTTGGTCCTAAATTAGCTTCTGAGGTGGTAAACTATAGGAAGGCGAATGGTGATTTTCAGGAAATTGAAGACCTCAAGAAGGTAACTGGTATAGGTGATAAAAAATTTGAGAAGATGAAAAATTTCATTGTAACAGAAGGTGATACCACCATTACGTCAACAAAGGTTGCAAAGAATGAAAAGGTCAAAAAAGACGAGATGAAGTAAATCAAAGGCATATTATAACGTAGTTGGTTTTAAAAAGAGGATAGGCAAAAAAGCCTATCCTCTTTTTTTTGTTTTTCCTTATTAACTGTCTTATAAGAGCATGGAAAAAATTCCATTTAAAAAACCCCTCTTTTTTTATATAATATATTTTTTGTGTAGTTATACGTCTTAGTCATTTTATTATGAAAGAAGGGATAATAATAACTATGCGTTTAAATGGTAAATTTACATTATTATTACTGGTTGGTTTGTTTCTTGTAACTTTAAACGTTTCTTACGCAAGCAATCCAAGAGAATGGTCCCCCACAAGAAAGCTTCCTGAAGAAAAGAGGCCGAATAATATCCTGGATTTACCTATTACCGTGCCAGGCGATGTAAGGGCAAGTCAGTTTTTTAGCCCGATATCGTGTGGCGCTTGCCATCCTGAAATATACAAGATGTGGAGT
Source organism: uncultured Candidatus Brocadia sp. (assembly GCA_964490485.1). Classification (GTDB taxonomy): domain Bacteria; phylum Planctomycetota; class Brocadiia; order Brocadiales; family Brocadiaceae; genus Brocadia. Next base: position 7,368 of record CAZBCT010000076.1, read on the forward strand.
GGGTCAACCCATGCGAATGCATGGAGGAACCCGCTCTTTCAAGCCCTTTATCAGCTAGGGAAAAAAACTGCGGAAGGTGAGTCGGAGAAGAAAAATATAGAATCATGCGTACGCTGCCATATCCCTATTGGCCATAGTAGTGGAGATGAACCTCTTCCTTCGCCTGATGATGAAAAAGGGGGGGTTATTTGTGATTTTTGCCATTCCGTTAAAGCAACAAGTGGGATAGGAAATGCTCCTTACATTCTAGATCCTGGTAACGCCGCTGCGATGGAGGGCGGCACTAAGTATGGTCCTTTTGACGATTGCCCTGAAACAATTCACCAAAGTAAATTTTCTGAACTACACACCCGATCCGAGTTTTGCGGAGGTTGTCACGATGTATCACATGCAGGAAACGCGATTCTTATTGAACAAACATACACAGAATGGGAACAGAGTCCTTACAATACCGGTGATCCTAAAACGTCTGTGCACTGTCAGGACTGTCACATGAGACAACGTCCAGGTTTTCCCAGTACCGGTAGTACCGAGCGTCCCGATAATCCCGGCTTTGCGTCTCCTGAAATTATGGGCGGGAAAAAGCGTCCGCACATATGGACACATTACTTTGTTGGTGGCAGCACAAATCCTGTATCATTACCACCAGGTTCTGACATAAACAAGCAGTTAGCAACGGACAGGCTGAAAAATGCGGCAACCCTGGAGATTTCACTTACACCGGGATATAAAAAAGGAGACGTGCTCAAATTTAATGTTGTTATTAAAAATACCGGCGCAGGTCACTATTTGCCAACGGGACTCACGGAATTACGGCAAATGTGGCTGAGCGTTTCCATAACCGATGCGGAAGGAAAGCCGGTCTATCAGAGCGGGAAGGTGGATGAAAAAGGGGCCATTGACGCCAACACGACGGTTTATCATACCGTGTTTGGTGATAAGGATGGGAAACCAACGCTTCATGTATGGTCTGCCACACAAATTCTGTCCGACAACCGGGTTCCTCCCAAAGGTCAGAAAGAAGAGAGTTTTGCTTGTCTGATTCCCCAGGATGCCAAAGCTCCGCTAAAAATAACGGCAGTGCTGAATTATCGAAGTGCACCTCAGGAAGTAGTAGACGCCCTTTTAGGAGAAAAGTCGGTAAAGTTTCCCATAGTCGACATGGCAGAGATATCAAAGGAAATTAGCTTGTAAATGAGTGGAGTAGGATAAATTTAAGGTTTAAAGGTTTAGGAATTTCAAAGTTTCTGCTACTGCCTTACACACCCCTACCCCTCTACGGCTGGTTCAATCTTGCAGATTGAACCATATATTTGAACGGTACGCTAACGCTCGTGCTGTGAGACGGAATCATATCAAACGTTTCGGTTCAATCGAGGACGATTGAACCAGCGAAGGGACATAGGGTAAAAGTTGCCGAAGGCCTAATTTAATGTTTAGGAATTTCAATCTTTTGTAATTCCCCTCTAGAAAGAGGGGATTAAGGGGTGTGTATAATGCCATAACACACCCCCGGCCCCTCTTTTTAGAGGGGAGATTTAAAGTCGTTGCCAAAGGCAACCTAATTTATTACTCTCACCCATAAATGCTTCGCCCCTACTGTTACATTTTACGGAGGTTTTTCCTCCAATCAATCATTTCAAAAACGCTTCGGCTGGTAAAGGCCTACAGAACAAATACCCCTGTATCTCATCGCATTGTCGTTGTTTCAGGAAGATGAGCTGGTCTTCAGTCTCAACCCCTTCGGCCACAACCTTAAATTTCAGGCCCTGAGCCAAAGTGATGATTGATGTTACTATTAGTTCGTCATTTTGATCGGTCATAATGCCATTTACGAAATGCTGGCTGATCTTGAGCTTGTGAATGGGAAATTTTTTGAGATAGTAGAGAGAAGAAAAACCGGTGCCGAAATCGTCGATAGAGATTTGAATACCCAATTCGTTCAATTTATTTAACTTATCAATAGTAGTGTCTATATTCTCCATGGCAATGCCCTCCGTAATCTCTATCCCTAGGAAATGCGGATCCAGACCGGTTTTTTGGAGCACCGACATAATCGTTTCTACCAGATTGGGTTGCTGGAACGTATGCGCTGAGAGGTTCACCGCCACGCACAAAGGTTGAAATCCTTGCGCCTCCCAAGCTTTGTGTTGTGCACAGACGGTATACAGCACCAATTCATCGATGAAGACGATCAATCGGGTATTTTCTGACAGAGCGAGAAATTCCTCAGGAAGAATCAGTCCCCGATCGGGGTGTCGCCAACGCACGAGGGCCTCCATACCGACGACTTTTCCGGTGTTGATATTTACCAGAGATTGATAGTAAACCACAAATTGCTCGTGATCCAGCGCCCGGCGAAGATTACTCTCCAGCACCATCTTTTCAAGGGATTTGGCGTGCATAGACGGGGTGTAGAATTGGTAGTTATTTCTCCCCTGCTCCTTGGCATGGTACATGGCAGTGTCAGCATTCTTCATCAGGGTTTCTACGTCTTCACCATCGCCGGGATAAAGGGCAATCCCGATGCTGGCAGTAATATAAAGTTCGTGTCTGCCGATTATGCTTGGTTGTTTGACGGTGTGGAGGATTTTACGCGCAATATTAATTACGTCTTCCGTCCGCGTGATTCCTGACAATAATAGCGTGAATTCATCACCGGCGAAGCGTGCGACGGTGTCTTCTTCCCGTAGACAGCTTTTCAATCTGGCGGCGACATCACGCAGCAACTGATCTCCCACGCTATGTCCCAGGGTATCATTGATAACCTTGAATCTATCTATGTCCAGAAACAACACGGCCAGCATCTCTTTGGTACGGTGTGCGTGGGCTAATGCAAGGGTTAGACGATCGGTGAATAATGTCCGGTTAGGTATAGTAGTAAGGGAATCGTGCAGGGCAAGATGCTTGATCTTCTCCTCAATTCGTTTGCGCGCAGCAATTTCCTGATGAAGGTGTTCAATTATTGTTTTTAGCTTTGTGGTACGACTTTCAACCATCTCCTTAAGGCGTTCACGATACCTTGTCAATTCCTCTTCTGTTTTCTTACGTTCGGTGACGTCAATTATAGAAGTTCTGCACGTATAACCGCCCCTTGAATCCTCTATCAGGATACTAACCAGTTGTGCATAAAACTCCTTTCCATTTTTTAACCTTATCTCACAGTTCGCAGGTGTTTTACTTTCGAAAATCTTTCTGAGATGCGAATAGAGTATATCACGATCCTCAAGGGTAATATGCTGATAGAAAGACTTATTGATGAGAAAGCCCCTCTTCCTGTTTAACAGATCGGCAGCAACGAGGTTTACCTCTCTGATTATCCCCTTTTCATCAAGAGTAAGGTAGCCAACCGGGGCAAAATCATACAGATCAAAATACCGTCTGTATGACTCTTCAAGCTCTCCCTGTGCCTTGCGAAGCTCCTCATTCTGCATTTCCAATTCTATCTGATAAACCTGCAGCTCGTGTATTAACGCCCGGATATCCGCATCTGATATTTTTTTATCCGGCGGTATCTCCCCGGACATCAGCAGGTCCTCTGCCTTCTTGCGAAGCTCAGACATTTGCTTTGATTTAGGTTTATCGTGTTTCATGGATTAATTTTTAGATATGGCTAGAGGCTAGAGGCTAGAGGCTAGAGGCTAGAGGCTAGGGGTTGGATCTTATAATATCCCCTGCCTTGCTTTAATAAGTTTGCCAATCATCTTACCCAATATTTCACATTCTGAATCAATGCTTTCGTAAGTTTGTTTTGCTAAATACCCTATTTCATAGGCAATCTGGAGTTGTGTTCGTAATTCAGCAAGCGAACCCTTAGCAATATAAAAAAACCTTATAGACTCTTTATCTGTATCACGTTCATCGCCCTCTGCAATATTACTGGGAATACTTACAGCGCTCCGTCTTATCTGATCTCGTAACCCAAAATCACGACTTAAAGTGCCTGTCCCGGTTTCTTTGTAAATAATTACCGTAAGTTCTTTTGCTTTCTGCCAAACAAGTAAGTCTTTAAACCCTTTTCTACCCATCGCCTCTAGCCTCTAGCCTCTAGCCTCTAGCCTATCGCCTTCTTGCAGTTCCCCCCCTTTATCCTTCTGCAAATCCTCCAATTGCTCCTTTAACTCATCAATGGTCTTTTTGTTTTTTGCCTCAAGCCGCATGCATTCGGTATTGTCGCGCTCGGTAGTAGCCACGGCGATTATATTACTTTCGTCATCCACCAGTTTGGTGGCTGTCAGGCATACATCCAGGATGCGCCCATCCTTTGTTACCCGCCTTGTATTCATGGGTTCCCTGCTTATACCCGTTTTGATTTGTTCGATCATGCCGACTAGCTCTTGCCTTAGGTCTTTGGGCACAATTTCTGCATAGTTCATCGTAAGCGCCTCGCTCTCGGTATAGCCATACATCCTCTCCGCAGCCTTGTTCCAGGCAGTTATCCTGCCATCCAGGTCATAAACGGCGACGGCATCGTTAGCATCTGAGACCACCGTAGCTAAACGCTGTAAATGCATTGCTGCTAACTTTATTTTGGTTATATCCGTAAAAGTAATAACAACCCCATCGATCACATTTTCTACCGTCCGGTAAGGCATCATACGCATGGAATACCAGGCGCCTTCCCTGGTCTTCACCTCAGCCTCTCTTTTATTCAAGGTGTTGAGCACTTCTTCAGCATCTTTAGAGAAATTCTCATCGGTGATATTTGAGGTGATGTCGCTGATGGGACGGCCGATATCTGTCGGTATCAGATTAAATACCTTGGCCGCAGACGGGGTGAAACGGTTAATGCAGAGCTTGGTATCCAGAAAGATCGTTCCGATCTCCGTACTGGCAAGGAGGTTGTTTAGGTCATTGTTGGCCCTGGATAATTCATCCACTTTATGCTGGAGTTCCGAGTTTACCGTCTCAAGTTCCTCATTGGTTGATTGCAGTTCCTCTTTCGATGTCTCCATCTCCTCGTTGGCGCTTTGCAGTTCCTCATTGGTAGACTGCAGCTCTTCGTTGGTTGATTTGAGTTCTTCATTGGAGGTCTCCAGCTCTTCGATGGTAGTCTGTAGATACTCCCTGGTGGATTGCAGTTCCTGTTCCAGGGTTTTTATCCGTGGATCAGTCTCTACGGATCTGGAAACCCTTGTTCCTTTTTTGACAGACTTATTAAAAGGTGTCTTTTCTTCAAATACGACCATCATCAAACCCTGAGCAAAGGTTGTTGCAGGAACAGGCATAACCGTCAGGTTGACGGAACGAAGGTCACCGTCTTGTTTCAATTGCACTGCTTCAGTTACCACCGTCTTCTTTTGCCTGGCCGCTTTCAGGATCGCAGCGCCCAGTTTATAGCGAAGGTCTGGACGGGCCATCTTTAAGATACCAAAATTGGCTTCCCCGCTCGGTGGCGATAAGTACCTGTCTGTCTCACCGTGAAAATAGAGGATATCATATTTTTCATTCATAATGACAAACGGTGGGGCGTATTGCTCGAGAATTAACCTTTCCGCCAGTTCGCTCATGCTGGCCGCGCTGATTAATTTCTTTTCTTCGGCCTTTTTTATTTCATCGATGGTACCGATAGTAGGTATTCTGGCAAGATCGGTAGTCTTCTCTAAAACAGCCCCTTTGCGCTTAAAGATTTTCCACCTGGTATCAACGCAATGAAAAAGGTCGGTATATGTCCCGATGCCCTCAGAGGAACCCAGAAAGAGAAATCCATTTTGATTTACGGTATAATGAAAAAGGGCAATGATCTTTTTCTGGAGCGCTGAATTCATATAAATCAGCACATTCCTGCAACTGACGAGATCCAATTTGGAAAAGGGCGGGTCTTTAATCAGATTCTGAACGGCAAACACCACCATTTCCCGGATCTGTTTTTTAACCCTGAAGGTGTGGTCCTCTCTTATGAAGAAACGTTTTAACCGCTCGGGTGACACATCAGCGGCAATACTATCGGGGAATGCGGCCGTACGGGCATGCTCAATGGCATCCGGGTCTAAATCGGTGGCGAATATCTGGATTTTGAAATGCCTTTTCATTTCATCCATAGATTCTTCAAGGAGCATGGCCATCGAGTAAGCCTCTTCGCCCGTGGAACAGCCAGGCACCCAGATACGCACAGGGGCGTCTGTCTTCAGATTTTTCAAGATACTGGTTATCACCTTTTCTTTGAGGGCACAAAAGGCATCGGGGTCTCTGAAAAAATTGGTCACCCCAATGAGCATGTCTTTGTAAAGGGTCTCCACCTCTGCAGGATTTTGCTGAATATAACGGATATAATCTGCTATTCTGTTAATCTTGTGGACGGCCATGCGCCTTTCAATCCTGCGACGGGTGGTATTCGGTTTGTAGTCGGAAAAATCGTGCCCTGTCTTAGTACGGATCAGCATAAAGATCTTCTCTAAATAATTCCTGTACTGTTCCCCGGGGGCAATGACCTTCTTCGCTTCGGTAAGGTAGGGGTGTTTCACGTATTTCATGAGTTCTTCAGGCATCTTTTCCACCGGCAAGATGTAATCTACAAGACCTGTGTCGATGGCGCTTCTGGGCATCCCGCCATATTTGGCCTGTTTTTCTTCCTGCACCATGGTCATCCCACCCTCGCCCTTGATCGCCTTTATTCCCAAACTGCCGTCAGTCCCGGTGCCCGAGAGGATGACGCCAATTGCCTTTTCTCCCTGGTCTTCAGCAAGGGAACGGAAAAAATAATCAATGGGCAACCTGGTTGCACGGGACTCCGTAAGTTCTATTAAATGGAGGGTGCTATTCATGATGGCAACGTCCTTATTCGGTGGATTGAGATAGACACAGGTTGGCTCAACCTTCATCCCGTCCTTCACCTCTAAGATTTTCATTTTTGTATAGTTCCCGAGCAGGGAGCCCATAATACTTTTGTACTTGGGGGCTAAGTGCTGGATGATGATAAAGGCTATGTTCGTGTCGGAGGGCATATGGGTAAAGAACCCCTCAATGGCCTCAAGTCCGCCGGCAGAAGCGCCTATGCCGACAATGGGAAAAGATTTGAGTGGTTCCTTCGGCTTGCTTTTTGTTGGTTTGACCTTTTCCTCTTTTGTAGATTTGTTTGAAGGGACATTCTTTTTTGTCATTGGGTATTCTCCTCTTTACCCTGGCTCGAAAAAAATTTTGTCCCTGATGATACTATATTTCCTGCAACGGGGCAACAGATATTTAAATGCATAGGAATTTCAATATTTGTTGTAAGATGATGGGTTTTTTTATTGAACAGAGACATGAACGGACGTAATATATAAAGCTTGCCGGTTAGTTTTTTGAAAAAGTAGGGGCGAAGCATTTGCCAGTTTGGGTATGAACACATGTATGCCAATTATAGCAAATGCTTCGCCCCTACATTGCGCGGTAAATATTGCTATTTTTGGAATTTTCATTTTAATTAAGCGGTTTTGCGGTAGGGTGGATTAAGCGAAGCGAATCCACCCATATCAAAAAATATTGAAGGTGGATACGGCGTAAAAACCAACGCCTTTAGCCACCCTACGTATAACTTGAATATTGCTATTATTACCTTAACGAAAGAAGGATTTATAACTGCACAAAGAATTGTGGCAGGTTTTGACTCGCCATCTCATACCTATGTATTTAAAAAAATGGCAGAAGGTAATGATTCTTTTATAAAAAAGAAGATGTCCACACACATCACACCTTTTTCTGAACCACTTCACCAATTGGTAAACCGAATCTTCAAACAATATGATGGCCTTGTCTTTATTATGGCCATGGGGATTGTTGTACGGGTGATTGCCCAAAATATCCAGGATAAATATACCGATCCGGCGGTGGTGGTGGTTGACGATGTGGGGCGTTTCGTTATCAGCGTGCTTTCAGGTCATGAAGGAGGCGCCAATCTGCTGGCTCATAGGATTGCCGCCATCATGCATACCGATGCTGTGATTACAACCGGCACGGAGGCAAAGAAGGACATTATTATTGGTATCGGTTGCAAAAAAGGGGTCAATTCAGAAGCCATAAAACAATCAATTTTTGATGCCCTTCAAAAGGTAAATCTCACGTTGGAACGGGTCAGGCTGCTCTCTACCATCGAGATCAAGTCTGAAGAGCCCGGTTTATTACGGGCAGCGGAGGAATTAGACATCCCGCTGCGGATTGTGTCCTGTCAGGAAATTGCGGCATGTGCCAAAGAACACGGTAAATCAAATTTTGTTAAGGAAAAAATAGGGGTGTGGGGGGTGTGTGAACCCGCTGCGCTTCTTTCGGGGAGGAAGACCCAATTATTACTAAAGAAACAGAAATATCCGGGGGTGACAGTGGCCATCGCCCGGGAAAACTTTATGTGGT
>CAZBCT010000077.1:0-15451 GCA_964490485.1 uncultured Candidatus Brocadia sp.
ATACCATCATAGTGCCCGGGAAATTGGTGAATATTGTGGTAAAATGAATCGATTTGCCAGTAGCAGTCTGGCCACTATTGGTCGTCTATTACCTACGCTGTCCTTACCAGTAGCGCGTGGGACGTGCTCTTCAGCGGTGGCAACGTGTGTCATATCACTAAGAGCGAGAGTCTCTACGTAAGGTGTGTACGAGGTGGACACGGCCATGATGGTTAGTGAATTGGTGGTTTGGAGGTGCTTGTAAGGATTTGCAAAGAGGCAAAAGCGTTTCATAACTTTAATTTTTTCGTAACAATTTAGTTTTTTGAAAAAGTAGGGGCGAAGCATTTGCCAGTTTGGGTATGAATGCATGTATGCCAATTATAGCAAATGCTTCGCCCCTACACGGCGCGGCAAACATCGCCATTATTGGAATTTTTCAAAAAACTAAATTGTTACATTTTTTCGAATATGCCATTACAATGTTATAGTAAGCGCATAAAGAAAGTTGTCATCGCGAGGGCGCTGGTCTACCTAAGCAATCTCAATAGTGGGATTGCTTCGCGGAGTTTACACTGAGCAACGCAAATGTACTCGCAATGACCAGCACATGGCAGCTTATCTAATACGCTTACTATAGTTGGACTGAACAGACAGAATGAGAGACATCTTTGTGTCTGACCTTGAATAGAGCATATGTAAGGATAGAGCAGGTTGACACGAGGTTTCCTTGTTAGACTAAACCAGACATTTAGTCTTGAGGTGAGGTTGAAATGATACAATAATTATTTTTGGGTTCGATTCCCACATGCTCCCGTTATTATGTAACACGTTCATAGATTGATAATGTATAAGGCAGGATATCTTCATAGTCTTCCGATCTTATCTCTTGGAATTTTTTCGAGGGAATTTCGGGGAAAAATACATCTCCCTCTACCTCTCTATGGATAACTGACAAATAGATCCGATCAGCTATCGGAAGAGCCTCCTTGTAGAGTTTCCCTCCACCACAGACAAACATCTCGTTTTCATCTTCAGGGCAGATTTTAATTGCAGAAGGTAAGTCTCTTGCAATAATGCATCCAGTCGCCCGATAGTCCACCTTGCTGGTAAGCACAATATTGGTTCTACCGGGAAGAGCGTGGCCAATTGATTCATATGTTTTTCTACCCATGACCACGGTATGCCCCATGGTTATGCTTCTAAACCGGCGTAATTCAGTCGGAATCTTCCAGGGCATATATCCCCGATTTCCGATAACACGATTTGATGCCATCGCAGCTATCAGTGATATCACCATGCCAGGTCTTTTATTGTTTATTTCCATAACACCTGATCGTGATCGAAGAAAGTAAATCGTTATATTTAAAGAAATACTTTATTTTATCAATAACAATATACATTTCATGAATTTGATTGTCTGTAGTATAAAAAATTTAACCGGAAATTACATGCTAAATCCAAACATCATTTTCAGATAAATTATTGTTTCCTTATTCCGATAATGCAGGGTAACAAATTCAATTGAAAGACATAGAATGCAAAGAGATGAACAGTTATGCAAATTCCTAATATCATGACAATAAAGCAAGTTGCGGAATATCTCAAGGTAAGCCCTCGTACGATTTACAAGTTAGTTAAAACGGGAGGAATTCCCACCTTTAAAATCATGAACATGTGGCGATTTGAGCAATCCAAAATTGATCAGTGGATCGAAGAAAAATCGGAAAGTATTGATTTTAACCATAACGGTGTCGGAGGTAAAAAGCATGCCAAAAATATTAATAATAGATGATTCTGCAGTCATGCGCAAGATTATTCAGAGGAATATTCTTCAGTCTGGTCTGTTGGTAGATGAGTTTGTCGAGGCTGGTGACGGAAGGGAAGGCCTTGAAAAGGCAACGTCCAGTAATGTTGACTTAATCTTGTGCGACTGGAACATGCCAAACATGACTGGAATAGAATTTGTTAAGGCCATCAGGGGTTCTGGACAAAAGAGCAATATTCCCATTGTGATGGTGACAACGGAAGGTGGTGAGACAAAGATCGAAGAGGCCAAAAGCAGTGGCGCAAATGGTTACCTGACAAAACCGTTTACACCGGAACAATTAAAGTCGAAGCTAGGAAATTTTTTACTCGTAAAATAGCAGAGATATCCTCCGTGTGTCTACCCTGAAAGTTCAGAAACCCAGACAAAAAAGGAGTAAACGTACCATGGTGTTAGAAAGTATGATGGAAACCATCGCATTAGATATTACCGAGGCAACAAATAACTTATTTGAAACAATGATCATGATGGATTTGAAGTCTGCCGAGGCCACATTAGTAGATGATACACAAATAAAAACTGATGTTATTGGGATGGTAAGTTTCACCGGTAAATATCATGGGATTATTGCCTTGTTTTGCTCTAAATCGTTTGCATTAAAGGCTGCATCAACCATGCTGCTGACAAAACTGACCGAATTTACAACTGATGTAAAAGATGCTATAGGCGAGATGGTGAACATGATCGCAGGAAACGTGAAGACAAAACTGGCTGCGCAGTACGGTGATATGCATCTATCCATTCCAATTATAATTGCCGGCGATGGCCTAACGATTACCGTCATGAATAATCACCCAATTGTAGCTGAAACCGCACTTTCCTGTTTTAGTAAAGAGCCCTGGCTCATGACGCCTTTTATCTCCAATAATGAGAAATTTAACATCGGTTTGTTGCTAAGAGAATCAAATAAATAGATATTTAATCGGTCGTGACAGAAATAGAAAAACCTATGATCAAAATGCCATCTTCGTCCAAGCTTGAGGAAACTCTGGTAAGTACATTTTCGCGGATTAGCAGCGATTGTGGTAAGTTAACAAACAAGCAATTTTGCCTGACAAATCCAACGTTCCATAGCACGACTTTAAACTCCTTTATTAAAAATGCCAATACGGGTTATGTAATGGCAAAATTGGCAATTGAAGGGTTTTACGAGGGAGAAATGTATTTAGTTTTTACGGTAAAGGAGGCAATCACGATTGGGAGTCTCGTGTTATCTCTTGATGATGCGGTAGTACGGGATAATGCAGGCAAAGGGACTCTTGGCGATGATTGCTTGGATGCGTTTAAGGAATTTACAAATCAGGTTTGTGGCATGTTGGACAACGAATTAAGACCGAAGCTGCCCAACCCCATCCACCTGAAACTAACAAGCATAGCTCCAATTGACAAAGAAAATGCAAACTCCGTGCTCAGCAATGAGATCTTGAATGATGATTGTCTCATCCTGACCGCTACCATGAGAATTCCGGGGTTTGATGACGGCCTATTTATCCTGAGTCTGTCAAAGTTGGTAGGTGAAGAGTTCTTTAGCGAGGTCATCGAAGAAAATAATAAACAATACAAAGGCACGATACTCGTTGTAGATGATTCAAATACAGATTTACGAATTATTCGGAAACTTTTGGGTAATGAATATAAAGTAGTAGTCACAGACAATTCAAATAACGCACTCTCCAAGCTTCAAAAAGACCATATCGATCTTGTTTTAATTGATGTTCATATGCCAGGCGTTAACGGGATAACGCTTTGTGAACGACTAAGAAGGAACGCAATGTCACATGAAATACCGATTATCATATGCTCCTCATCTCCAACTCAGGAAACCGTGATGCAAGCCATTCGGGCAGGAGCAGAAGATTTTTTAGTTAAGCCTTTTACCAGACAAAAATTGATTGAAAAGATTAACAAACACTTAACAAATAACAACATACTCTTCCATTCTTAGTAAGGTATTACTGAAAATATGGAAACCACAGATCCCACAATTTTACGCCATTTCATAATGCAAAATGAAAGGTGCAAATTGAAAAATGCAAAGTAATCTTTCGGAACGATTGTTGGATTTTGCCGCAAATATCATCAAATTAGTTGTACGGCTCAATAAAACTGCCGTAGGCCGACATATTGCCGGGCAATTAACACGATCAGGAACATCAGCCGGAGCAAATTATGAGGAGGCTTGTGGTGCTGAGAGTCGTGCCGATTTTATTCACAAACTACAAATTGTCTTAAAAGAAATGCGAGAGCCCTTCTATTGGCTACAATTGATTAAAAAGGCGCCCCTCCTTCTCGATACAGATCCGAACCTCTCCATCCTTTTGCAACCAACTAAGGAACTGACTAATATTATTGAAAAATCGATAGTCACGGCCAAGAAAAAATAAATTTGCACTTTGCATTTTGATATTTTCATTTTATGTTTGCGGTAATCGTGATATGTAAAATCTGTGGTTTCCCTTAATACCTGAACCTTAAGGATATACTTATGGAAGACAACATGAATTTTATGGATGACGTAGAAATCGTAAAGGAATTCCTTGTCGAATCTAATGATCATCTGGATGACGTTGAATCCAAGATATTAGAGTTGGAAAATAATCCCGAAGATGTGGACCTTATCAACGACATATTCCGCCCCATTCACAGCATGAAGGGCAGCGCTGGCTTCCTTGGTCTACAGGACATTGGTAAAGTAAGCCACGAATTGGAAACCATCCTGGACGAGGCAAGAAAGGCCAAAATAATAATCACATCAGAAATTATCGAGGTACTGTATGAAGGTGTCGATATACTAAAAAAGCTGAGAGAATCTATAGCAAAAAAAGTAGACAACAGAAGTACTTCAATTGGAGTGATTGATTATCAACCATTGTTATTAAAGATATCTGCCATCTTAAGGGATAGTCAAAATCCAGCTCAACAGGGAAATGCTCACAATAATTTTTTTAAACGACAACATATTGGTGAAATATTGGTTGCAAGCGGTGATATTAGCAAAGGCCAATTGGAACTGGCATTAGAAGAGCAAGAGCACGGGAAAAAACTGGGGGAAATATTGGTTGAAAAGGGAATAACCACGCCGGAAAAGATTAACAACGCGCTCAAGGTTCAGTCCATAATAGGCAAACCATCTTCTGAAACGGTTAAGGTGGACACCCAAAAGTTGGATAACCTGGTTAACCTTGTAGGTGAACTGGTAATTGCCAACGCCCTCATCAATGAGACGTTAGGAAACGACACAAATAAAAATCTTTCTCACCTTAACAAGATCGTCAAGGATATACAAGACCAGGTCATGTGCATGAGAATGGTACCCTTGAAATCAACATTCCAAAAAATGGTCAGACTTGTGCGTGATGTTTCCGCAAAGGTGGGCAAAAAGGTGCGACTGGAAATTTCTGGTGAAGACACAGAACTCGATAAGACGGTGATTGAAGAGATCGGTGACCCGCTGGTGCATATCATTAGAAACTCGGTCGATCACGGAATTGAGCCTCAGAAGGAACGGCTAGCCAAAGGAAAACCTGTAGAAGGCATTGTAAGATTAAATGCCTTCCATAGAGGCGGTAATATCATCATTGAAATCGAAGACGATGGAAAAGGACTTTGTAAAGACATGCTTTTGAAGAAAGCCGTTGAAAAAGGATTAATCAATGAAGACGCATCGCTCTCTGATCAGCAAATCTACAACCTCATCTTTGCCGCTGGATTCTCCACGGCAGAAAAGGTAACCGACGTTTCTGGACGTGGCGTAGGCATGGATGTTGTAAAAAAGAACGTAGAACGCTTGCGGGGTAAGGTTGAGCTTTCCACGGTTGCAGGAAAAGGCACAAAATTTTCTATCAAACTGCCGCTTACCCTTGCAATTATCGATGGTATGATTGTGCAGGTTGGCTCGGAAAAATATATCGTCCCCATGCTTTCTATTGAAGAATCCATCCGCCCAAAGCAAGAAGACGTTTCTACCGTTCAGCAACGCGGCGAATTAATTAATGTGCGAGGCAATTTGCTACCTATGGTACGACTCCATAATTTGTATAACGTTCAACCTAAGAAAACTAATCCATGGGAAGCCCTCATCTTGATCGTTGAAGGTGAAGGGCAGAAGTGTGGAATTCTCGTTGATGACCTTTTGGGTCAACAGCAAATAGTCATTAAAAGCCTGGGAGAACAGTTCCATAATATCAGGGGCATCTCTGGCAGCGCAATACTGGGAGATGGGCACGTTAGCCTTATCTTAGATGTGGGTGGAATTATGAGCATGGCGTTGAATTAATAGAGACAGGTGTCGGGTGTCGGGTGTCAGGGATCAGAGATTAGAGGGATAAACTATGTCAGATAGTATCAGAAGTTATCGGGATTTAGAGGTTTGGCAGAAGGCAATGGATTTAGCTGTAGAATGTTATCAAATAACAAGAGAATGCCCAAAGAATGAGTCATATGGCATGAGTAGTCAATTACAGCGCGCTGTTATTTCTATTCCAGCTAATATTGCCGAAGGACGGGGAAGACAGCACCGGAAAGAATTTCTCCAACATCTGTCTATAGCCTATGGTTCACTTTCAGAAGCAGAAACTTACCTCCTTCTTGCTGAGCGTCTGAATTATATTAATAAATATCAATTGAACCAGAGTATATCTAAGACTGCAGAAGTTGGACGGATGATCAATGGTTTAAAAAAATCTATATCAGGGAAAGCTGATCCCCGACCCCTGACACCCGCTCCCTGACAGTAACGGCTAATAGTAGAAAAGTTATTCATTATACTGATATTTCGATTTACAAATTGAATCAGAATCAATGAAGATTATTTTAGTCTGTTTAATACGTACGATTCAGCAAGGGGGGAAAAAAGGCTATGAAAATTAATTTGAGCACGAAGGTTATTTCATTATTTATTATTGGTGGTTTAGTACCTTTGATTGCAGTTGGAATATGTAGCTATTATAGCGCCAGTAAGGCGCTGGAAAAACAGGCGTTTAACCAGTTGGTTTCTGTGAGAAACATAAAACAAACCTTTATTGAAGAGTGGTTTTCAAAGAGGAAAAGCGATGCCATTACTCTTGCAAAGAATGAGATGGTTATTAATGCCGTAAAGGAATTTAAAAATGCATTTAACCAGATAGGAACAGAAAAGGTGCGGGATTTGTATATTACCAAAAATCCATTTCCGACAGGTAAAAAATTGGAATATTTCGATGCACGGGATGGCAGCAATTACAGCAAGTTACACGCTCGTTTTCATCCTATCTTCAGGCAATACCTTGAAGAATATGGATATTACGATATTTTTCTTATAGATGCTGAAACAGGAAATATCGTTTACACCGTTTTTAAAGAACTGGATTTCGGCACTAGTTTAGTTTCCGGACCTTATAATACAAGCAATATTGGCAGGCTCTATAAAGAGGCTAACGCTGTAAATGCCGTCAATGATCACAGCTATTCAAAACTGGCTGACTTTGAACCGTATGCCCCTTCGAATGGAGACCCAGCTTCTTTTATTGCCAGCCCGATTTACGACGGCGGTCAAAAGGTAGGCATACTTATCTTTCAGATGCCTATTAATAAAATTGATGCCGTCATGCAAGAACGCTCAGGTATGGGAGAAACGGGAGAGACCTACTTGGTAGGAGCAGATAAATTGATGCGTTCCAATTCAAGATTCTCAGAAAAACCAACAGTTTTAGTTAGTAAGGTTGATACAGAGGCGGTAAAAGAGGCTATTGGAGGTAAAACTGACTGTAAGGTTATTAATGATTATCGTGGCATACCTGTTTTGAGTGCTTATGCACCATTTCATGTACACGGCATGAATTGGGCAATTATAGCCGAGATAGACAAGGCAGAGGCATTTAAAGCTGTTGACAACTTACGGAAATGGATGATTATCATTGGAATTGCATCGACAGGTTTTGTCGCTGGACTGGGCATCCTTGTTGTAAAAATTACCAGCAAGATATCAGGCCTCTTTAGAACCATCCTGGATGATCTAACCGAGAGTTCTGCACAGGTAGCCTCTGCTTCAGAACAGATCTCCTCATCAAGCCAGAGCCTTGCTCAGGGAGCATCAGAGCAGGCTGCCTCCATTGAAGAAACCTCATCATCCATGGAAGAAATGTCTTCCATGACAAAACAGAATGCAGAGAATGCCCATAAGGCATCCGAACTGGCAACCTCTTGTTTCGAGTCTGCACAAACGGGTGACGAGTCCATCACGAAAGTAAACAATTCAATGCAGGAAATCAATAAAAGCAGCAGTAATATTGTGAACATTATTAAGGTTATTGACGGCATAGCTTTTCAGACCAACCTCCTGGCGCTCAACGCCGCCGTAGAGGCTGCAAGGGCAGGTGAACACGGAAAAGGTTTTGCGGTAGTTGCCGAAGAAGTGCGGAATCTTGCACAAAGATGCGCCAGCGCAGCAAAGGACATTACCCAATTGATTGAAGACAGCGCAAAAAAGGTCACCGCAGGCACAGATCTTGCCAAACAATCAAGTGAAATCCTCAAAGAGATCGTTACAAAGGCAAAGAAGGTTACGGATCTTGTAAATGAGATCACGAACGCATCAAATGAACAGGCAGATGGAATAAGTCAGGTCAGCAAAGCCATTACCCAGATGGACCAAGTTACGCAACAAAACGCTGCAAATGCTGAAGAAACAGCCTCATCCAGTGAGGAACTCTCAGCACAAGCGGAAAGTTTGAAAGCGCTTGTCGAAAGAATTGCAAGAGAGGTTGGCACGGCAAAGGAAAAAAAAGAAGATTCGATGAAGAAAGATGCGCAATCATCAAAGAAAGAGATGTTTATTCCTTCAGGCAGAAGAACCTTATCCACATGGGAAAAGGCAGACTACCGTATTACAAGGGGAAACAAGTGCAAAGATAGCAACAGGCCTAAACGCGATAGCCAAGACGAATCTTCGCAGGAAGAAAATGGCAAGAAACACGCCGTATCGGCCGACAAGTTTAATCGTATAATCCCCATGTTGGATGATGAATTCAAAGATTTTTAAGTAAGGTGTAAATTAGGTTGATTTTTAAAAGACAAAAAACCCAACAACTTTTTTACCTACCCCTAAATCCCCTCCCAGGAGGAGACTTCTCAAATTCCCCTCTTGAGAGGGGCAAGGGGTTGGTTTATTCATAGATTAATAAAAAAAGAATTGAAGTTCCTATACATTAATGTAGAGCGACGAGCCGAGTCGTTCTGAACCACATCTATGGAATTTATTAACGTCAAGAAAGGAGAATTAAATGGCAATTCAATGGACTGAAAATTTGACAGTGGGTGTAGACATAATTGATAACCAGCATAGAGGAATATTTAGCAGGGTAAACAATCTGCTCGGCGCTATGGCTCAGGGTAAAGGAAGAGACGAAGTGAGTAAAGTGATAGCATTTTTGGCAGATTATGTAGTAAAACATTTCCGCTCAGAAGAAGAACTCATGGTAAAAAATAACTACACTGGCTACCCATCGCAGCGGGCAGAGCACGCACAGTTCATAAAAGATTTTTCTGGAATCAAAAAAGAATTTGAAGCAAGCGGTGTTACTCCCCATTTGGTAATACAAGTACAGCAACGGTTGTGTAATTGGTTGACGAATCATATCGGGAATGAGGATAAAAAAATTGGTACATTTTTGAAGGAAAAGATGTAGCCCTCAATACTAATAACAATAGAAACATGAAATGCAAAATGTTACATCATAATTTAAATACACGGTGCAGGGTGAGTTAAACGAAGCGAACTCACCACTATGAGGGTGGATTCACCGGAAGAGACAGCACCTTAAATATTCACTGACTACTTTAACAAGAGAAAGGAGAACCACATGCAAGCAGTAAAGGAAAAAGGGGGAAAATCAAATTCCGTGGAGGCACTGTCGCATGAAGGAAAATACCTGACATTTGTGCTGTGTGGTGAGGAGTATGGCATAGAGATACTCAGGGTAAGGGAAATTATAGGCATTATGAATATAACACCTGTGCCACAGACGCCCAGTTATATGAAAGGGGTAATTAATCTCCGGGGAAAGGTGATTCCTGTAGTTGACCTGAGGTTAAAATTTGGATTTCATGAGACTGACCATACAAAAGAAACATGTATTATTGTAGTGGAAGTTAATAACAAGCTCACAGGAGTCCTTGTAGATACAGTCTCAGAAGTACTCGATGTCCGCGGGAAGGATTTGGAGCCCGCACCTCATCTTGGAGAAGGTATCAATACTGAAATCTTTTTGGGCATGGCAAAGATAAAGAACAAGGTTAAAATTCTCCTTGACATCGATAAGGTCTTAGGCACCGAAGAGATCAATATGGTTGAGAGTTTGACAAGTGTAAGCTAATTTCGACTTTTAAAAAAATGACTATTTAGGTTCAGGGTTCAAAGTTCAGGGTTAGAGATATGAAGATTGAGCGGTTCGAAGATATTGAGGCCTGGTGTTTGGCAAGAGAATTAACTCGAAAAGTATACCGCCTGACAAAGAAACCGAAATTTGCCAAGGATTACGGACTCAAAAGACAGATACAAGAGGCTTCCGGGTCGTCTATGCATAATATTGCCGAAGGTTTTGATTCTGACACAAATGCCGAGTTCGTACGGTTCTTACGATACGCTAAGCGGTCTTGTACGGAAGTTCAAAGCGAACTCTATGTCGCCCTGGATGAAGAGTACATATCATCCTGCGAATTCAAAGAAGCCTATGAGCAAGCGGGAAGAACCCGCGCTGCCGTCCATGGATTTATCAACTATCTTAAAAAATATGAACAAAGTAAAACAACCAACCGTAAACCATGAACCCGGAACCATGAACCTAATAACCGATTTTCTGTATTTTTGACATTTTTATAGTTTTCAGATTCTGATTGTTCACAGTTCAAATATGGAAACAGGAGGAATAAAAATGATTGGTAAAATGAATGTGATGACAAGACTCATTGTTATGATCATCGCTGTCATTGTGGTATCGACAAGCATCCTGACGTATATCAATACGAAAAGGCAAAAGACACAGATGTTAGCAGAGGTACAAAAGCAAGCGAGAATGGCAGCGGATCAATTAATTTCTACAAGAAAGATAATTGCAGAGAAGCAAAAGGCAATAAACACAGACTCAAAAGGTAATTTTGAATTCAAGGGTGTAATCCCGGCAGTTTTAGGACGAGAGATTGCTGAACACTTTAGTCAAACAACCATCTTTAAGATGAAACAGACGAGTATTAAATACAGAAACCCATCGAACAAGCCTGACGCATGGGAGATTCATCAGTTAGAAAGATTTGAGGGAGATCCGGATTTAAAAGACATCTCAGAAATAACAAAATTAGAGGATGGTACGGAGGTTTTTCGATTGCTGGTACCCCTGAAGATCGAAGAGGCATGTCTGAAGTGTCATGGTGACCCTGCAACGAGTTCCACCGGGGATGGCAAAGACCTGGCGGGCAGGCAAATGGAGAATTACAAACTGGGAGATATTCGTGGAGGGATAAGCGTAACTGCACCGATGGCAGCCGTAAATACTGCAATTGCCTCGAATAGAAATTTCAACATCATTGGAAATGGAATTTACGTGATCCTGATAGGAATGATAGTCTTTTTTATCACCAGAAACATCATATCCCTGCTTAAAAGACTGGTTTATAATTTAAAAAATGGCGCCGAAGAAGTTTCTTCTGCAGCAAACCAGATCTCTTCTTCCAGTCAGTCTCTCGCTGACGGGGCATCACAACAGGCTTCTTCCATAGAAGAGACCTCCGCTTCGATTGAAGAAATGGCCTCAATGACAATGAAAAACGCTGATAATGCAAGGGAGGCCAATCAACTTGCAATCAAGACAAAAATATCCGCAGAAAGTGGAAATGAAGCCCTTGATTCCCTGCAGACAACTATGCGGGACATAAATTCAGGCAATGACAAAGTCCTATCGATAATCAAATCTATTGATGAAATTGCATTTCAGACGAATCTTTTAGCCCTCAATGCAGCTGTTGAGGCAGCAAGGGCAGGGGAGCATGGAAAAGGGTTTGCCGTTGTTGCAGAGGAAGTGCGCAACCTTGCGCAAAGGTGTTCCGTAGCGTCTAAGGAAACTGCGGACTTAATCAACTCGAGGGTAGTAAGCACCGAGAATGCTGCAAAGATTGCTGATAAATTTGCAGCCAGCCTTAAAGAAATCGTAACCGAGGCAAAGAAGGTAACGGACTTAGCTGGTGAAATTGCCGCTGCTTCACAGGAACAGTCAGATGGAATTGGTCAAATATCCAAGGCAGTTACGACGGTGGATACGGTTACACAACAAAATGCTGCAAATGCGGAAGAGTTAGCTTCATCGAGTGAAGAATTATCTGCACAGGCAGAGAATCTGAAAGCTATTATCCATGAACTGGCTGTGGAAATTGGGAATATTGATGATGATTTGAAATCCTTTGAAAAACCACAACTTCATCCTTATTTTGAAAAGAAATCTCAGTTTTCGAAGAAAGAAACCTCTGATAAGAAAAGTAAGCAGACGATTCAGATCAAAAAAGCCAGCAATTTTTCAAAACCGCTTGATAAAGTGAACGGAAATGGCTCTCAAAAAAGTGAGAGGGCGCTGATCAGGACGCCGGAAGAATTACTTCCTCTTCGTGATGACTTTAAGGATTTTTAGTGTCTCTAAAGTTTAACTTCCCTGTGTTAGTTACAAAAAGCACATAATTCGGAATAACCACAAAAACAAGACCACCCTTATTTTCCCCTCCTTCGCAAGGAGGGGAAAACGGAGAGGGAAAAGACTTCCTGATGGTTAAGTCGAGAAAGGATTTTTCCGGTGAACGATACTCAGTATATGATTACGGTTGGTGTTGGCGATCTAAAGATTACGCAAGCGCCTCATGTATTAAAGACAT
Organism: uncultured Candidatus Brocadia sp.; assembly: GCA_964490485.1. Lineage (GTDB taxonomy): Bacteria > Planctomycetota > Brocadiia > Brocadiales > Brocadiaceae > Brocadia. The sequence goes on from CAZBCT010000077.1 coordinate 12,698, forward strand.
TGCTTGGTTCATGCATTGGAGTTGTGTTACATGATCCCGTATGCAAGATTGGCGGACTTCTGCATATAATGCTGCCCAAAAAAAATGGTATCGATTTAAAAATTACCAAATATGCGAATACAGGACTTCCCTATTTTATTTACCAGATGGTTACCCATGCAGGCGCCTCCAGACGCACTCTCTATGCAAAGATTTTCGGCGGTGCAAAAATGTTTGAAACCAATGGACTGCTGAACATAGGCGAATCAAATGAATTAGAGGTAAGACGGATACTGAAAGAAGAAAATATCAGGATTGTGGCGTCGAGAACCGGTGGTACAAAAGGATACAATATTTCGTTCGATACAGAAACTGGCGACGTGACTTGCCGCATCTTCGGCGAAGCAGTCGTAGTTTACTAGAAAAATTGCATTATGACAAACCACAAAGACACAAAGGACACAAAGAGAAGTGATGAATTGTCAAAAAACATAATTGGTGCGGCGATTGAGGTGCATCGAAACTTAGGACCGGGTTTACTCGAATCTGCTTATGAGGAATGCCTTTGTTATGAATTAGCATCAAAAAGGATTTCTTTCGAAAGGCAGAAAAATTTGCCAATTGCCTATAAAGGTGTTCATCTTGATTGCGGATATAGAATAGATCTTTTAGTTGAAAAGCTAGTTATTATTGAATTAAAAACTGTTGAACATATTGAACCGATACATGAAGCTCAACTTCTGACATATCTGAAACTTTCTGATTTATGGCTTGGACTTCTTATCAATTTTAATGTCCCGGTTTTAAAAGAGGGTATTTACAGGATTGTAAATTAATTTCTTTGTGTCCTTTGTGTCTTTGTGGTTATGAAAATTAAATAAAAATTGAAAGGTAAAATATGAATATTACTCAAGATCGTATGAAAGTAATTGAAATAATGTCGCGGCTTAGTATCGACAGGGCCTCCAGGGCACTCTCCAAGATACTCAGAACCGGTGCAATGATTACGCTTTCAGATGTATGCATAGCGGATTTAACCGAAACAACTGAAAAAATGAATGATGATCTCCGGGAAATGAGTGGCGTTATGGTTAATTTCAAAGGAAACATAGGCTGTAAGCTTTTATTCATGCTACCGGTGAATGGTTCTTTCATTCTCACCGATCTCTTTTTGAGGCAGCCTGCAGGAACGACAAAAGAATATAACGAATTTACAGAAAGTGTAATTCAAGAATTAGGAAACATTCTTGCAAGTCATATTAGTAATGCACTGGTATCTGATTTTGACGCTACCTTAGTGCCAGAACCTCCACAGGTGCATAATGACTATGCTGGGGTTATGTTTTCAAATCTAGTGATGGAACAAGGTATGGTGGACGACAAACTATTATTGATGGAGACGAAATTCGAAATTTCTAAAAATGAACTCGAATGTTACCTTTTTTTAGTGCCGGATATGGCCTCCTTTGTAAAGCTGTTAGATAATATAGGAGTAAAAGTATGAAGAAAATATTAGTAGTAGACGACGCTAAAGTCATACGGATGGTAATCAAGCGGCTTTTGACACAACATGGATACCAGGTTGCGGGAGAAGCTGAAAATGGGAGGGAGGCATTTGAAAAATATAAGCAATTAAGGCCAGACGCAGTGACTATGGATATTATCATGCCAGAGGTAGACGGTATTCAAGGGTTAAAAGATATTCTGGCCTTTGACAAACAGGCAAAGGTAATCATGATTTCTGCCATAGACCAGCGGGATTCTTTAACGGATGCCATTCGAAACGGTGCTACCGATTATGTGGTAAAACCATTTGAAGACGACCGCATGATCTCAACATTAAATAATCTTTTTGGCAATGACCAAAAAGAAGCAGTAAGCAGTAAGCAGTGGTCTCTACTATTTGAACATTTTTAGCAAATAATATCTAAGGAATACAGGAAAGCAGGAATGATGGAGTTTGAATTCGAAAAACTGACAAAAGACATCATTGCTGCATCCATTGAAGTTCATAAAACCCTAGAGCCAGGTTTTCTTGAATCTGTTTATGAAAATGCACTTTCATTGGAATTCAAAACTCGTGACATGCCTTATAAACGATAATGGGAAATATCTATATTTTACAACGGAAATAAAAAGAGTAATTTTTACAGAATGATATTCCTGATCTTCCCGTTTTCCTTAGATGTTATTTAAGGTTTTTAAGGGAAATACCTATGGACATCGATATCAACGATAAAGAATTCGGCCTTTTTCAGCGATTAATCTACAACGAAAGCGGAATAAACCTTACCTTTGCGAAAAAAGAATTGTTGAAATCCCGATTAACAAAGCGCTTACGGGAAAGATCGTTGAACTCATTTAAAGAATACTATCAATACATTACTGAAAAAGACACTACGGGTGAGGAACTGGTCAGTATGCTGGATTGTATCTCAACAAACCTCACAAAATTCTTTAGAGAATCAGCACATTTTGACTTTCTGTCAAAAAAGGTACTTCCTGTCTTATTGGCTAATAAAAGAGATAAATGTGAGAAAAAGATAAGAATATGGTGTGCAGGATGCTCAACCGGCGAAGAACCGTATAGTATTTCTATGATTCTGGCAGCATGTATAGAACAGCTTTCAGGATGGGATATAAAAATATTAGCTACCGATTTATCAACACGGGTATTAAAAAAGGCCTCGCAAGGAGTATACGCAAAAGACCGGTTAAGTGGTATTCCCCTTCAAATGCTCAACACTTATTTTAAAAGGGGAGAGCATAATCTCA
>CAZBCT010000078.1:0-15123 GCA_964490485.1 uncultured Candidatus Brocadia sp.
GCCTCTCCCTGTATATTCGTCCTGGTACAGCCAACAAAACAAGGCTTTCTATTAAGATTTTTCTAAATACTAAATTGTTACTTAAGATTAAACTATGATAATAGGTGTGGCAAAGCCTCTTGTAAATCATCTATGAACAGGAGGAAGTAGAGAGGCTTGAAAAACTTACAAAAAAGTTTTTTCACAAAGAATATTTTGTACCGCTGACAAGCTATTATGATCTCTCCAGCGGGTTAACTAAATGTGTAATTTTTATACCTCATGCGAATCTATTCCTTGCAAGATTTTATCAGGTATTTAGAAAAAAACGGCGAGCTGATACGGGTTAAAACCGAGGTGGATGCAAGATTGGAAGTAGTTGAAATTTCCATTCGGGCGCTCCACGAAGGTATGCCGGCCCTGCTCTTTGAAAATGTTCATGGTTCCCGATTTCCGCTAGCCATGAACGTCCTTGCCAGTGAAAAGCGGATTGAGCTGGCGCTGGGAAAACATCCTGACCAGCTTGGCGAGGAGTTGATCACCTTTCTGGAAGAAGCCGTACCGCCAAAACCGAAGGTGTTCTTGAAACATCCAGGCATTGCAAAACGGCTGTTTTGCACCCTTCCTAAAACAATATCCAGACCCCCATCTCAGCAAGTGGTTAGCAGCCCGGATTTAAATGAGTTTCCTATTACAACGAGCTGGCCGGAGGACGGCGGGCGTTTTATTACCCTGCCCCAGGTTTTTACCTATGATCCTCAAACAAGAAAACGAAATGTAGGGATGTACCGCATGCATGTTTTTGACAAACAAACGACCGGGATGCATTGGCAGATTCAAAAGGGGGGAGGATTTCACTATCATCGGGCGAAAAAGATGGGGAAGGAATTTCAAATTGCCGTGGCATTGGGAACCGATCCTGCTCTCTTGCTGGCAACCGTTGCCGCATTACCGGAAGGAATCGACGAAGTCATGTTCAGTGGTTTCCTCCGCGGTAAAAGGACACGAATGGCCAAGGGCAAAACCATTTCAATGCTTGTGCCGGCCGATGCAGAATTCATTCTCGAAGGGACGGTTCATTTGACGGAATTACGCATGGAAGGCCCGTTTGGAGACCATTTTGGACATTATTCTCACGCTGCTGAATTTCCTGTATTTCATATTAACACTATCACCCATCGAAGAAATCCAATTTACCCCGCAACGGTCGTGGGACGGCCACCCATGGAAGATAAATATCTGGGAAATGCGACCCAGCAGGTATTGGGACCACTGATCCGTCTGATTCATCCTGAAATCTGTGATCTTTGGGCCTATTATGAAGCCGGATTTCATAATCTGCTCGTGGTATCTGTCGAGGAACGATACCGGAAAGAGGCAATGAAAACCGCGCTTTCCGTTATGGGCGAAGGGCAACTTTCTCTCACCAAATGCATTATTACCGTTTCTGAAGACGTTAATCCCCGTGACTTCCATGCAGTTCTCAAAGCAATCCATGAAAATTTTGATCCCGCATATGACTTCATTATGATTCCAAAGGTGCCCCTGGATACTCTTGATTTTACCAGCTACAAAATGAATTTAGGAAGCAAAATGATTATCGATGCCACGAGAAATGAATCGAAGAATACCGTAAATGGAGACGCACCCAAATTGCAGGATTTTGAACGATTACTGAAAATAATTGATACGAGAATAACAGCCTGGAAAATTATTGGTGAAACGTTATTGGTTGTTACCGTGCCTGATGACGGGAAGGAAATAGTTACCAAATTAACAAGGTCCCCGGAGATTATTGGACCAAAAGTTATTGCGGCAACAAGCCCTGATGTTGATATTCATGACCTGGAACAAACTATCTGGGGAATATTTACCAGATTCGATGCTGAGCGGGATATTGTGTTTACCCAGGAAAAATTAGTGGGTATAAGTCCTGTATTCAGGGGAAAAATGGGTATTGATGCCACGTGGAAGGCGGGTTATCCTTCACCACTTGTTATGCCGGCTGAAATAATTGATAAAGTAAACAAGCGGTGGGATATCTACTGGAGATAGGTAAAGGTTTACGTATTAAAATGCGTACCATCACAAAAAGGCGGATTATGGGTGCGTTGGCAGTTACAGATTGCAACCTGCTTTTTTTCAGCCATCTTGAATACCTGCGGTTCAAATTCAGTTCCCTGATGCGAACCATCACAGAATGGCTGTTTGCTCGTCTCACCGCAGGTACACCAATAATAGGTGCCTGGTTCCAGGGTAACAACAATAGGCATCTTTTTTTTCATGTCATGTTCCTCCTTTGGTATTTTTGACAGGTAAGGCTACGAAATTTTTCTCTATTTTAGCAAAAAACGATATTTCGTCTAGAATTTTCTTTATCCACCCACCTCATGCATCACGACATGCCCTTTGCCGGAATGCACCGAGGGTTTCAGGTGTGCAGCGCGGAGAAATGCATCAGTAAGTCTTTCTTCGGTAGGATTGTTTCTCAGGATGGTCTTTAGGTCAACCTCTCCTCCGGATAATAAACAGGAGCGGAGTTTCCCGTCGGAGGTCAAACGGAGCCGATTGCACGAGTTGCAAAAAGGTTGGCTCACAGCAGATACAAATCCCAGGATTCCCATGGCGCCCTTGATCTTATAAATTTTTGCGGCACCGCTACCGAGCATGGGGGGAGGGAGCACTATGATGTCGTTCTTTTTCCTAATAATATCAATAATCTCGGTCATAGGAATATACTTGTCCTCAGAGTCCAGACGGTCTTTATTCATTGCCATATATTCAATAAAACGGACTTCGAGGTCGCGTTCCAACGTGAGTTTCGCAAATTCCTCAAACTCATCGTCATTGATTCCCTTCATGGCAACGATGTTAATCTTTGTATTTTTAAATCCCAGACGAATGACTTCTTCAATCCCATCCATGACGTCTCTTAATTTGCCACCCCTGGTAATCCTTTCAAATTTCGAGTCTTCCAGACTATCAAGGCTGATGTTTAATCTGAAAAGCCCAATTTCCTTTAACACCCTGGCATAGTCTTTCAAAAAAATACCATTGGTCGTTATGGCAAGATCTTCGATTCCATGTATATTTCCTAACATCCTGAGCAAATATTCTATGTTCTTCCTGAAGAGGGGTTCTCCGCCGGTCAGCCGAAAACTTTTAATTCCCAGCTTAACGGCATGCCGCACAACGGCAACAATCTCCTCGTATGTCAATATATCCTTATGTTGCGCAAGATCCAATCCGCTCTCTGGCCTGCAGTAGACACATCGAAGGTTACAGAGATCTGTGACCGATATCCTTAACCGGTTTATCCTTCTGAAGTAGTTATCAACAATGCTCATATCATGGACCTTTATAATAGTACCGGGTAAAAACAACCTCCTGCAGCACGTTTTTTACAACACCCTTCCGCCATCTTTGCTAAGGGGGGATTTTACCGTGATGGCGCTATGTTATTGTACTTCCGTATTATAACTTGTTTTTGACACTATCTGGTATTCCTTCATTTTTCTCCACAAGGTTGTCGTTGAGATACCAAGATTATTTGCGACTTGTTTACGATTCCCGGCATGTTTTCGCAGGGTTTCGACAATGGTCTTTCTTTCTTCCTGCGCCAGGGCGGCCCTGATACCACCCATTTCGATCGTAATGCTCATGGCATCCGCTGAGGATGTGTTTTGTAATGCCAGGTCAGCAATCGTTATTTGGTTTCCCTTTACGAGGGTAACTGCCCGTTCAATGACATTTTCCAATTCCCGGACGTTTCCTGGCCAGAGATAATTCAGAAGGAATTCCATGGCGTCACCGGATATCTCCGGTGGATGCTTTTTCAGTTTACTCGAATATCGATTCATAAAGTAGTTGATCAGAAGATGGATATCTTCTTTTCTTTCTCTCAGCGGCGGCACATTGATTCTGATAACGTTGAGCCGGTAAAACAAGTCTTTCCTAAATGACCCATCTTTCGTAGCCTCATCAAGATCTTTATTTGTTGCTACAATAATCCGGATATCAAGATAAATCGGCTTATTGTCACCGACCTTCCGTATCTCACCATTCTGAAGGAATCGAAGGAGTTTGACCTGGGTTGAAAGGGATGTCTCACCAATTTCATCTAAAAAGAGGGTGCCACCCTGCGCTTCCATAAAAATGCCCTTTTTATCTTTTACTGCCCCGGTAAATGAGCCCATAACGTGGCCAAACAATTCGCTCTCCTGCAAATTCTCCGGCAGCGCCCCGCAATTCACTACAACAAAAGGTTTAGCGCTCCTGGGACTATTGCTATGAATAGCGCGCGCGATTAACTCTTTTCCCGTTCCGCTCTCTCCGGTAATGAGAACCGTGCTTTCGCTCCTGTTCAGTTCCATAAGGATACTGAGAAGCCGCATCATTACGGGAGAATTGCCAATAACGCCCTCAAATTTATACCTCTCTTTCCCCTCTTTTTGAAGGCTAATGACCTTGTCAGATAAACGTTTCTTTTCTAACGCCCGTTCCACCACAGAGAGAATATCAGAGAGCTGAAAAGGCTTCGTAACATAATCGTAAGCACCCCTTCTCATTGCCTGAATCGCACTATCAATCGTGCCATAAGCTGTCATAACAACAACCTCAGTCGAAGGATTGATATGTTTAATACGCGATAATACTTCAAGGCCATCCATGTTTTCCATCTTAAGATCCACAATAGCCAAATCGTAGGCATGCTCGTTTTGTACTTCTACGGCCTTTTCTCCGCTTTCAACACTGTCTGCAGTGTAACCCGCCCTCTTAAAAGCGATCATCAGAGATTCCCGCATATTTTTTTGATCTTCAACAACCAGAATCTTAAACATAGGCCATTTGGAACCCCACCCCTACACAGAAACAGTTTTCATTTGTTTGTTTTTTATGGGTAACCGCAAGGTAAATGTCGTCCCTTTGTTCTGTTTACTCCTGACATCTATCACACCGCCATGATTGTCCACAATTCGATGCACAATAGAAAGGCCCAGTCCTGTGCCTTTTGACTTTTTCGTCGTAAAAAAAGGCTCAAATATCTTCCGGATAATTTCAGGCGGAATACCTGAGCCCGTATCTGCAATTACAATTTCTATCTCATGATTGTCGGGTTCTTTTGGTTTTCTGACCCGGATAAAAATCTTTCCACCCTGCGGCATTGCATCGATCGAGTTTACCAATAAATTCCAGAAAACCTTCCCGATCCAATTTCGATCCACATAAACCTCGGGGATATCGTCCTCATACATTTTCACAATCCTGATTTCTTCATGAAACCGTGCATCTTGCTCCAACAAAAACAGAGTTTCATCTATAATCTCAAGGATATCACTCCTGACGAAGTGATACTCTGCAGGATGCGCGAAGGTAAGAAAATTGGTAATAATACTATTTAGACGGTCCGTTTCCTCAATCACCATCTCAAATAACTTTTGATCATCGCCCCGTAAGGATAAGTCTCTTTTCAACATCCCAACGGAATTCGATATGGCGCCCAGAGGGTTACGGATTTCATGGGCAATCGATGCTGCCAGCTCTCCAATTGAAGCCAATCGTTCAGACCGTTTTATCTGTTCTTCAATTTTTTTACTGTTCGTGATGTCCCGCATGATCCCTTCAATGCCGATAATGTTTCCCTTTTTATCTTTGATCGGATAGGTATTTTGGGAAACCCACAGTTCAGCTCCGTTTTTACAGGCGATTCGGTATTCCAAATCTTTAGACACTTTTAACTCACCGCCCAGTACTTTGCGGGTTGTTTCCCTCACAAACTCTCCATCGTTCTTATGGATCATTTCCATAGCGATTGAAGGGTTGTCGTAAAATTCCCGGGGGGCATACCCCGTTACATTCTTCAATGCGCTATTCAGGAAGAGGTACCTTCCCTTCCGGTCCAATCTGAATATGACATCTTCAATATCCTCAACCAGGTTTCTGTACTTTTCCTCTGAATCTTTAATTTTATCAAAAAGACATGTATTGTCAATTGCAATAGCCAGTTGCGGAGCAATCTTCTGAATAATTTCAACGTGGTTTTCAGAATAGTTCCTGACATTTTTACTCCCGAAATTGAGGCTTCCAATAATTTCACCTTTGCATATCAGGGGAAATGACAGACGAGATTTGATCCCCTCTTTACAGAGAATAGGGTCTGTGGAGAAACGTCCCTGAGAGGTGTCAGTTACCACATAAACTTCACCATTTTCCACAACCTTCCCTGCCAGCGTTCCATATTTCGAATAATGCATCCCTTCTTCTAATTTAGAATCATAGTAATCTTTTGAAACGGCAAAAATGAGAAATTCATCCCTCTTTTCGTCAAGAAGGGTAATGCTCATACGATCAAAATCGATAACCTTGTTAAGTTCCTCACCGAAAGATTTGTACACTTCCCGGATATCCAGGTTTGAGGCCAGGATTTTATTGATATTGTTCATGATATCCTTCTCTCTTTCTATTTTCTTGCGCTCGGTCAGATCAATAATAATCCCTTCGTATCCAATAATATTATTCCGTTCATCCCGCCTGAGATTAGTCGTCATGAGACAGGGCACCATGACGCCCTCTTTCTTTTTTAACTCCACCTCGTAGTCCTTGATAAAACCATTTTTGCCCACCATTTCCTTAATTGCCTTACCTTCACCGGGGCTAAAGAACAAGTGCTGGACCAGGTTCAATTTCAAGATCTCATTTTTCGAGTCATATCCAAATAAATCCACCCCGGCTTGATTAATATCGATAAACTGGCATTCTGTGTCACAGAAGAAAACGACATCCTTGCTCGTTTCAAAGAGGCGTCGGTATTTCTCTTCTGACACCCTTAATTTTTGCGTTCTCTCCTCAACAATTTTTTCCAGCTGCATCATGTAACTCTGGAGTTCTTGCTCCAGTAATTTTTGTTCTGTTATATCCCTTATAATCATCACAAAACCGTTCGGCTCCCCACGGGTTGTTTGTCGTGTAGTAACGGTACCATATCCGGCAAAAACCTCGCCGTTCTTGCGCACCAATTGCATTTCTTTTTTATATCGGCCAGCGACCCGTGTTGTTTCCAGCATGGTGTGCACTTTCCCGGATGCAACATCTGCCTTCGTAAACAAAATTTCAATACCCGATTTTGAAATCAGGTGTTCCGCTTCATATCCAAACATTCTTTTCGCACCTTCATTGAAGGCCAGGATATTTCCGCCAAGATCAGCCGCTATGATTGAATGTTCAGTAGAACCAACCAAAATACTATTTAAGAAATTTGATGTTTCCTGCAGTGTGTTTGTCTTCTCCCGCACTGATTCAGCCATAACATTGAATGCGTCTGCCAATTCCCGAATCTCGTCACGGGTATGCATCTTTACTCTTTGCGATAAATCTCCTGCGGACATCTTTCGCGTTGCTGCTGTTAATTCCATGATAGGATGGGCAATCTTTTGTCCAATTACCAGGGCGAATGCAATCCCGGCAACAGCCAGGATTACACCGGTAATGGTCAAATAGGAAAGAACCTCGAAGATAGAACTCTTTACCTTATTCATAGCCAAAAATACTTCATCAGCGCTAATTTCTGCAATGACACCCCATTTCAGTTCAGGAATCCAGTACCAAACCCCCACGACTTTTTCCCCTGCATAGTTCATATAGCCATTCACATCGAGTCCATTTTCTCCGTTTAAACAAGAATCTACACTCCTGGTAAATTGCCTGGTTTGTGGCTCAACAACCGCCAACTCCATGGTTGTTCTTTTCCTGGGGTGACCCGTGTGGTTAAGTCGGTCGGCAAAATGGGATTCAGTAATCATCCTGCCATGCTGATTAATGATGTATGCGTCGTAACTATCCCCGTATCGTCTTTCCTGCATTACCGAGTTAAGAACGGAGACGTCGATTTGAAACATCATTACCCCCACCACAGACCCATCTTCGTTTTTGACCGGCACAGAAAGGTGCATAACCGGCAATCTGCCAGACGTATTCTCATATTCATCAGGATCATAAAAGACCGCGGATTCGATATCAGAGACATACGTCTTACCCTCGCTAGCATAATAAAAACCATCAACGTCCGCGATATTTATCCCTATCGATTTCGTATCAGTGGACAATCTGACATCACCTGATACGTCACCGATCATGAATTTATGAAATCCAGCTCCGCATGGTATATGGGAAAGAAATTGAGATATGGTATCAGCGTCGGTATTTGTGAAATCTACAGCGCTGACCACAAACGGATTGCGGGCGGTGTGCTCTGCATCACTTTTTAATCTCTCTAACCATGCATTTACCTGCGATACCTTCTGGGAACCGATCAGGTGCAAATTTTTAATGGTTGTTTCCTGGATGGCTTTTTGTGCAGAAGGATAGGCAATAAGCCTCATAACCAGCAATGGCGTGAGGACTGCTATAAGAAATAGAGAAATCAATTTGTACTTGATTGAACGAAACATGGTACTTCTGCTCTGATAATTAAATTCATGCCCCCTGTATTGCAATATGAAAACTTATGGAAGGAACGGAAAGGGGAATTTGAGGCGGGAAAATTGACAAGTAAAAATGTGATAATCAAAATCGGTGATAGAAGATGTTGTTAAACAAACTGGCGCTATCTTTGATTTATGTCTGCATCTCAATAGTTGCGTTACAGACCATGCTCACCTTTAGCACCTTTAGAATTAGACATTCACCGTGTTACGTGATCGGATTCTCTTCAACAAAATTTGGATCTACCGGCACCTTCCCTAAAAAAGGGACATCTCTAAACTCGGTAACCTTATCAAGCTCATCTCTCCGTGTCCTGACAAAGACTTCGCATTTCTTAACAATTTCCTCAAAAGCCTTTGCCGCATCCGAATCGGGGTAGGCAGACACAAACGCCTCACCAGCATCGCATTTTTCGGTAATGCCTGGTTCTAAAGGTATCCTGCCAAGAAAATCAACACCTAATTCCCCACAAATCTTCTCCCCACCTCCCGTTTTAAATACGTCAATCCGCGTGTTACAATGTGGACATATCAGACCACTCATATTTTCAACGATGCCAATAATAGGGACATTGCTGTCCCGCGAAAACATCACGGCCTTCCTGACATCAAGCAAGACGACCTCCTGGGGCGTTGTAACGATTACAGCGCCGTCTACTTTTCCAATAAGTTCAATGATAGAAATAGCCTCATTCCCGGTTCCCGGCGGTAAATCCACCAGGAGATAATCCAAATCGCCCCAGCATACACTTCCCATCAACTCACAAAGGAAATCCCACTTTGCAGAATCTCTCCAGATTACCGGCATTGATGGGTTTTCAATCAGAAAGGAAAGTGACGCCACCTTCAAATTGGGTAACACTTCCAAAGGCAGTACGCCGCCACTGCTGCCCTTGAGTCTTTTTCCCTCCACACCTAACATGATAGGGATATTTGGGCCGTGGATATCTGCATCAGCGATACCGACCTTATGACCCATCCGGGCCAGGGCAACGCCGAGATTCGTTGTAACCGTACTCTTCCCCACGCCCCCCTTGTTGCTCATAACCACGATTTTATATTTAATATCTTTCATCCGTTGAGCAATTGCCCACTTGTTGTGCTCTATCTGATCCAACTGACATGACAACTGCTTCTCACAGAGTTCGCAGGTAAACGGAATCTTACAGTCTGACACTACATCCTCTTTCATGTACGCATACCCCTATTTATTTGTCGTTAAACTAAAATTACCTTTTCGATACAACCTTAATCGCACAGGTGTTATTTATCGTATGGCAGGCGTATTCACAAACTCCGCAGCCAACGCATTTTTCTTCATTAATCACCGGTTTGCCGTCCTCATGAAAAATGGCATCTCCCCGTAAAGGACACTTTATATAACAGAGTTGACAATCTTGCCCCCCCCATGCCAGACATCGTGATTCATGTATCCTGGCGATGCCCATGCTGACTTTATCCGCATGTGCAACAGGTTTCAAGGCACCGTCCTTGCAGGCGGCAATACACAATAAACCGTTACATAGGACGCAGGGATTTTCCCTGGGCATAATAACGGGTGTACCGACAGCTACGTCCATCAGTCCCTGGTATCTCTTGATAGCCTTTGCAGGGCACACCTTGATACATTCGTCACAGCGGGTACACAAGGAAAGAAATTCTGTCTCTTCAACAGCGCCTGGAGGGCGCAAGTAGTCACCCTTGGGCATGACACGATCAATCTTTTTACTGGCATAATCTGCAACCTTATCTCCCACGAATACAAACAAATCTTTAAAAAGTTGCCTTCTGCCCAGTATTTTTCCCGTATTGTCCATAAAGAAACACCCTTATTAATGCAATCAAACTACTTGCAGACTCATCCTTCAGGAGTACTCTGTGGTAAACCTTCCTGTAGGAAGAAACTGATCTGTGATGACATGGCCAAAACAATCTAAAATTGTAATTTACCAATACTGAATTTGTCAAGGTTAAATCAATAGCGTCCCATTTCCAGACCGACGGTAAAAATCTTTTTCATTTTCGAAAGATATCTTTTATAATTAATATTGTGCAGCTAAAAATACCAGTCATATCCATCGTCGGCAAATCCAATAGCGGCAAGACTACCCTTATGGTAAAGATTGTTCAGGAATTAAAATCCCGGGGTTACCGGGTTGCAACCATCAAACACAGTCACCATAGTTTTGAAATAGACAAGGAGGGAAAGGACAGTTGGTTGCACACCAGGGCCGGAGCTGATGCAGTTGTGGTGTCGTCGCAAACCATGACGGGTGTCATGCGCGTAACGCCTAGAGAACTCCCTCTATCAGAGATCGTAAACACCTACTTAACCGACATGGATATCATTCTCGCCGAGGGTTACAAAACCCTCGCAATACCAAAAATTGAGGTCTCGCGCCTGGAAATCAGCGCTGAACTGGTGTGTAAGAATGATCAAAACTTAATCGCCGTTGTGGGCGACAAAACACCCGGAATTAAGATCCCTTTCTTCCCTATCGACGGGAACATATCTTCCATCGTCGATTTTATCGTATTAAGGCTTAAAGGACAGAGTTCAACGTTAGAATCTCATTGACAACAAAATGAGCATGCGGTACACTTTTTCAAACACCTGAGAATTATCAATACTTTTAATCATCTGATACGACAGTATCGTTTGCATGAACTTAATACATACCTTACAAACACGTAACATTAAATTATGGTTATCAAATCCCGTACAGAATTTTTTAACAAAAACCTGTTTCTTATTCTCGTTGTTGCGTCTCTCGCTATCCATGCCATCATCATCTTCTTGTCCCCTCAGGCAAACCAACTTCTCAGCTTAAGGGCACTTCGGGACAGTTTTATCCGTGAGCCAAGTGAATATGCAGTTACCTTAGAACTTGAAAATCCGGACACTCAAGAAGAAAATCCCGCAGATCTCGTCTCTAAAAAAGAAGAAAACAAGATAAAGAAAGAGGAACCTGTTGAAAAAAAGAAGTACAAGATGTTTACCGATACCTCCGAGAATGCGGAAGACGAGCTGACAGATGTTGATACAGATAAAATCGGCGCAAAAGGCGCCGTGGCAAAAGATAATTTTCCTGATGACAAACAGCCGGTTAACAACGAGCCCCATTCAGAAGGTGTTTCCAAGGCGCCATTTTTGGGCAAGGGAAAAGCTGGCGTACCTCACGATATCCGGCAACAACCGCCGGGACAAGAGGTCGTGGCACAGGCGGTTATTCCTGAGGATACTGCCCGGGCGGAACATGCTCCGCCCCGGTATGCCAATCTGCCTAAGGGACTGGAGCGGCAAGTACCGCCTGCCGAACCTCCTCAAATGACACCTCCCCCGTCGCCCTCTGGAGGAAGAAAGGAAAATACGGCAGAGTTAAAGACCATGAAACCAGACGAAACGGTGCAGAAAGAAGACATCATATCCGTCCCAAAAAGAGAACGGCTTACGATAGGACGGAGCATTGAACAGGAACAGGCAGAACCCTTACCAAAGAGCGAAGGGCTGTTCTTTGCGGACAAGCAGAATGAAATAAACAAGAGCGCCGAAATAAAAGAAGAACCGCTATCGCCTTTACCAGAGGAGAAAGAAGCAGAGAAAAAGACCGATGTGAAGATGAAAGAACAAAGTGAGACAAAGGAAACAAAGAACCACGCAATTCCTCGGACAGAAACACCGCCGGTCTCTCAATCTGAACCGTCAGGCGTTGAACCACAACGCATACTTGAAAGAGGCTTGGATGCGCAGGAAAGCCCCGGAGAATTGAAAAAACCCAAGGTCTCCTTTAATGTAAATGCGAAAACAGAAGGGGGAAGCAACGACCCGGTGCTTTTTGAAGATACGATATCAAATGCGGCAATTCCCGGTGCGCCTTCTTTTAATGTCAAAAAGCATGAGTATGCCGATTATTTTAAGCATATCAGGGACAGGATATCCCTCTATTGGTTCCTTGGGTACGGAACCCGTGCGGAAATGAAATTAGAAACGAAGGAAGACAAGCCGGTCATTGTGGAATTTAAAGTATTGCCAGATGGCTCTATTGGCGAAGTAAAGATCGTAGATGATGCGGGAAATTTTAATCTAGCCTCCAGGCTTGTATCCTCGATTAAAAACGCAGCGCCACTAAATCCTTTTCCATCTAAAATCACGGAACCATCAATTGATGTGCGGTTTAATTTCTATTTTTTCTAGGAGGAAATAATACTTTGGAATGGCTTATTGGCGGTGGTCCTATTATGATGCCACTATTTATTTGTTCCGTTTTAGCCCTTGCGGTGATCATTGAAAGGGCAATAAATCTGCGCAGGAATAAGATCTTAAAACCAGAAATCATCCAGACCATAGAGGCAATTCGCAGTCAGAAAGACATCCCCTTCGCAATCTCAAAATGCGAGGTGATTTCCGGTCCTTTTTCCAATCTGTTGCGACGAATACTCACCAATAACCATCTCACACGGGAAGAAAAATTCATTGATATCCAGGCCGCCGGACGTCAGGAGACCAAGTCGCTCGAAAAGAGGCTCCTGGTATTAGAAGTCATCACCGCCGTAGCACCTTTATTGGGATTACTTGGGACGGTGCTGGGATTAGAGGATATCTTTGGAATTATCTCCGAACTGGGACTCGGACAGGCAAAGGCATTTTCTGCAGGACTGGCAGAAGCAATTCGAACAACCGTATTTGGGCTTTTTATTGCAATTCCATCTCTGGTTGCTTATAGTTATTTCGATAAAAAAGTGGATACCTTTGTCCTGGAAATGGAAAAATACTCCATGCTTATCCTCAACAAACTTTATCCTGCTGCTCAGGAGTCGGATACAAAATGACTATGCGATTCCGTGAAAAACGTGTTACAAAGTCAATCATCAACCTCACCCCGATGGTGGACATGCTATTCCTGATACTCTTGTTTTTCCTGGTTACCTCAAGTTTCATTGAACAGCCAAATATCAGGCTGGAACTTCCCTCAACCAAATACGCCTCCACCAGTAAGATTGAGGAGCGTACCTTAACGATCTCACAGGATGGCAAGCTGTTTTACCAAAACAAACCCGTTGAAAGAAAGGACCTCATTGCGATCCTGAAAGATGCCTTTTCCAGGCAAGACGACAAAACCCTTGTTTTACGGGCAGATAAGAATGTCCCCTATGGTGTCGTTGTCGATGTCATGGATGCAGCGAAAGGGGCCGGATTAAGGAGGATTGTCGCTCCCACGATTCTCGACCCTGAAAAACAACCCTACCCATAACTACCAGACTCTCTGAAATACCCGAAATAATCCTCTTAAAAATACACGCTAATGATTCTACAGGTGCAATTGTACATACCATTTCTCGTCCTCAGCATTATTGCCACAGTTATTGCCGCCCAGTCGATGATTAGCGGGACGTTTTCCATCGTCTATCAGGGCATTACTACCCGCATTATGCCCATGTTTAAGGTAAACTACACATCGAGCGAATTGAGGTCGCAGATTTTTATCGGGTCTGTTAACTGGTTCGTACTTGTTTCCGTATTATAGTCATTATCTTTCAGCTCTTCGGTCTCCGGTATGCAGGCAGCGTTACATATGTTGAGCGTATCGGCGCATAATGTCGCAAATATGAATACCGACGGGTTTAAAAAACAGCGTGCCAGCCTGAGCGAAGATAACCATGGCAGGGTTACCGCCAATATCATGGAAGACGCTAAACCGGGGCCGTTGTATCAGCATACAGATGGGGTTATCGTTAAGACGTCAAACGTAGACATGAACGAAGAAATTCTCAGGCAGATAAGCGCCAAGCACATCTTTTCTGCCAACGCCGTTGCCTTGAAAACATCAGTAGAAACACAAAAGGGTCTCTTAGACATCCTGGCTTAGGAATCCTTTTCATATCGAATAATAAGATAGTTAACCCATTCCTATTTTCGTATATCCTCAAGCTGGACAGTTCTTGCTCCCATATCTATCAGACGAATATTCTCTTTACAGTCAAATGTTAAAAGGGTTTTGTCCCAACGGGCTATTTTACGGCAAAATTGTTCTGTCTTACCGCCTGGTGTTGCATGAGCAACAAATATCCTGTCGGCAATCGCTGCTATAAATTCATTCCGTTTCGTGCCAAGTTCTGTTGTAATCCTGTGATGTTTCTGGTCAAATGGTGAAAGGATTAAGAGACGTCCTTCGTTCATTGGCAATCGCCATGTATTTGGTATCCTCATACTTTCGATGCTCCGTGCCGGACAAATGATGATTGGCTGTGAGCCACGCAGCAAAATCTCTAAAAATTCACGCTCTATTGGTGTATGAAATCCGCCTATGACAGTCACTCTGGTCTGTCGTAAGTGCTGTGCAAGGTCGTAGGTTTTCAAGATAAGGTGGCCTGGACATTTAACCGAACAGAACAAAGCCAATGGTTTTTTCTGAAGGATGCTGAGATCGCCAAAAACAGCTATAATTTCTGGTACGTCATCGTCAAGATACTTTTGAAGGGCAATTGGGTAAGAGGGGTCGCCTTTATACAATTTTGTTATGTTCATAGGATATTTTTCCTATTATTTGTTTTGTAGGGGCGAAGCATTTTTTGTGACAAAATTCCGGTGTAATATATGGGGTAAGAAAAAAATGCTTCGCCCCTACGTTTTGACATCCATCTGCCGTCCAACCCGGTATTTAGT
>CAZBCT010000079.1:0-14860 GCA_964490485.1 uncultured Candidatus Brocadia sp.
ATTTCGATTTTACAAGCAAATAATATGTAAACGTTTTATGAAAACGTTATACTAGGGTAGACGGGATGCAGAGCCTCCAGCCCTTATTATAGTATTCCCTCATAATCTTTCTTTTTTTGGAAGTTTTTTACACATCCCTTTCCACACCCTCTCCCCCTTCGGAGGGGGAGAAAGGGGGAGGACGGAGAATTGGGTTGCGACTTTGCTGCGTTATGATTTATTTTAGACACACGGAACTCAGCCCGTGACAAAAGTTTTTTTCAATCCTGCAATCAAGAAGTTTCTGCATTACGTAAAACCCTATCGCCGAGTGATCATGATAGCTACCGTATGTGGACTCTTAAAATACAACATTCCCTTAATATTCCCGTGGATTTTTAAAGACGTAATTGATCATTTGTTGTCACCGTCTTCGTATGACGCATCGAAATTGCATACCACCATGCTGGCTATGATCGGGCTTTATTTCGTTTGGGCGGTGGTTACCTATTTTCGTTCCTATTATGCCGATCAGGCCGGGCAAAGGCTTGTGTTCGACTTGAGGAATGAGTTGTATGTACACCTTCAGCGGATGTCGTTGAGTTTCTATGAAAAACGCCAGGTAGGTGCTGTTGCGTCGCGTCTTCTGGGAGATATTGCAGTTGCTCACAATTTCGTTGGCGCTGCTTTTACCAATACGGTCATGGATGCAAGCGCCCTCTTTTTAATTGCCTTTCTCCTTTTCCGTATGAACTGGCAATTAGCGCTGGTTTCAATCTCCATTCTCCCTTTTTATGTGATGTTAAACAAGTATTTTAAGGCCAAAATGAAAAAAACCAGTAAGTTGGCGCATCAGAAGATGGAAGAGATTTCCGGGAATGTTCATGAAAAGCTCGGCGGCATTTCTATTATTCAATCGTATACCCGTGAGAAGGCGGAAGAAAAGCACTTTTTCCAGGATAACCGGGAGTATTTATTCTATCAGTTGAAACATATCCAACATCACGCAACAGCCCAATCGATCATTGGCTATTTAACATCTGTTGCGCCGGTTCTTGTGGTCTGGTTTGGGGCTATGCAGGTGATTCATGGCCGTCTAACGGTGGGAGAATTGACTGCATTTTACGCATATCTGGGCATGTTTTATAACCCTCTTAACCGCCTGACAGAACTCAATATCCTTTTAGCAAACTCGCAATCAGCCGTGGAAAGGATCTTTGAGGTGTTTAACACTTCTCCGGAGATTACCGACAGTGCTACCGCAAAAGATTTTCCCTTTATTAAGGGTGAGATCAGATTTACTCATGTTTATTTTGGTTATGAAGCGTCAAAAACCGTCTTAAAGGATATCAATTTGCATATACCTGCGGGTTGCACCGTTGCTTTGGTGGGGCCGAGCGGCGCCGGCAAATCTACGTTTGTAAAGCTTATTCCAAGGTTTTATGATGTATCTTCAGGAAAGATCACGATTGATGGCCGGGATACGCAGGACTTCAATCTCGGTTGTTTGAGAAGGCATATAGCCACCGTGCCCCAGGAGCCTATCTTGTTTTCCGGCACCGTTTATGAGAACATTCTGTTTGGCAAGCAAAACGCTTCTGACAAAGAAGTTCAGGCTGCTGCTCTTTCTGCCAACGCGCATGATTTTATTGGTAAGCTGCCAAAAGGCTATGAGACGGAAATCGGCGAAGGCGGACTAAAACTTTCAGGAGGACAGAGACAGCGCATTGCATTGGCACGGGCCTTTTTAAAAAATGCACCTATTTTAATATTGGATGAAGCAACTTCCTCTTTGGATTCGAAGACAGAAAACATGATCCAGGAAGCGTTGAATCGGTTAATGAAAGGCAGAACAACCATAATTATTGCACACCGGCTTTCTACCATTCAATCGGCAGACAGTATCATTGTTTTTCATAACGGAGAGATTGTGGAAACTGGTAACCATGAGGAACTGCTGCGACATTCGTACGGCCTTTATCGGCAATTATATGATGAACAATTCAATAAGAAAGTTGTGATGAACATTGAATAACTGAAGAGTTTGAGGTTTTAATATGGGTATTGTCATAGAAGTTGATCCCCGCGAAAGAGAGGGTGAGATACTGGAGGCGCTCCGTGCCAAAGAGGATATTGTTGTGGAAGAAAGGCATTTATCCATTGGAGATTATCGCATTAATAATCATCAAAAATACATAAGTCTTTAATGTGTAATGAGATAAGGAAAGACATGTTGGCTTATGTCGTACTTACGCCGTACCTATTTTAGGCGTTACCCTCTCAACCTTGTCATTTAAGATGTGTCCTGTCAATGTTTCAACGGCCTTTATTTTAGCTTCTATTCCACTGTGTGAATAGCGTGTTGTCATGGAAAGATTGCTATGTCCTAACAATTCCCTTACGGTGTTTGCTCCCGTTCCCAAGTCACCATGAATACTTGAAAAGGTATGTCGCAGGGTGTGAAAGGATACTTTTGTATCCTTCAATATCTGCCTGAACAGTTTGGCAAAGTAATTACTGGCTATCGTTGCCACTGCCTTTGTAACAGGTCTATCATCAAAAAGATTGTTGCTTGCATGTGTCGTCTTGTACTTCTGTAATTCCCCCTTTAGATATTCAGATAGCGGGACAACCAGCAATTTCCCTGTCTTGCTCTGAACAAAGGTTATCAATCCTTTCGTGAAGTCTATATCCTGCCACTGTAGCTTTAAGACTTCGTTTAATCTCATGCCGGTGAGAACGGATACCAAAGCCATTAACCGGTCTTTCCCTTGAAGCTTGTTAAGTAGCAAGGCTATTTCTCCGGTAGTTAAAACCCTGATGCGTGTTTGTGGAACCTTGAATCTCTTTATCTCCCTGCAAGGGTTATTGTCAATAATTTCCGCCTTCATTGCGGTGTTAAATAAATGGGATAACGTGGAAATGCAATCATTTATTGTTCCGTCCTTTACCCCATCCTTTTCTTTATATTCAACCCGAAACTTTTCAACGACAAACGGAGTTAACTTGTCCAACTGATAGTTACCAAGATATTTTACCAGTGAATTTAACAAAGACCTTTTTGTTGCAAACGTCCTCTCCTTCGCTACCTTGTAAAGCTCCAGATATGTTTTGGAATAGTCTGCCAGAGTTGGAACAGCCTTTTCCTTTGGTAGATTCAGCTTGCCCCGCTCCCTGTCACTGATAAATAAAGTTAGGCGTTTCTCTGCTTCCGTCTTGTTCCGTATGTCTTTGAAGGTGAGTGACTGCCACGTCTTGCTATCATCGAAGAATTCAATACACCATGTCCCGCAGTTCCTGTAATCACCATTTGCCCGCTTAGGCCGATCGCCTGGACAATAACTCTTATTCGGCCTGCCACTGCAAGGGATAAGCTTGCATTGTGGGAAATATTTCCTGAATCTTACTGCCATACGATCACCTTCCTTTCAAATAAAAAAGGCAACAAACCAGCATGTGACAGCATGCCAGCCGTTGCCTTCTGTTGCCCGATTTCTCAGGCATATACCTTATACCTTCAAGCGTCTGTCACCGCTTTACTATTTCTGCAAAATAAGCTACGTACGTACTTACCGTACCTTTAAAACATTGTCAAGTGTTTTTATCTATTTTGATATTTCTTTTTGTGTTGATAGAGTTAGGGGGAATAGATAACACTTCAATATATAATGTCTTGCAATATAGTTACTTATGACTTAATTCCACAAAATTAACTACCCCTACCCCTCAAAATTTGCACAGACACATTGACGTAGATATCCTCATTAAACAGGTCGGTTCAATTTTGACGTCCTCTTGGCTAAGCCTGCTCAATGGTTTTCTGTTGATTCCTTTTTCTTTTGACGTGCTTCGATAGAGTTGGTATTATTCTGTAAGATTATGACTAAGAAGCAAAGAGAAAGTACGGCTAAATATCTGTATGACGTAAGCAAGGGAACAGCCCTATTAGCTGTTATTGGTAATATTGTACAAGGTAAATGGGAATTGCTTGTTATATTGCTCGGTATTATAACGTCTATAATCTTCTATATTGGCGCATACTTACTTGAAGGGGTAAACAATGAGTAACATGACATTAACCTTTTTAACACTTTTCATAATCAGCCTTGTCGTTCTGGGTATAATACTTTATACACAAAAGAAGCATAAACACGGCTAGACACATCTATTAAAATAATCTCCGTATCCTTACGGGTTCAAAATTAGTCCAAAGGCATTCGGTGGTCTTTGGCTTTTCTTCGCCGTCTGATTTATAACTTCCCTTGAACGATTGATACTCGTATCTATTCCAGCCCTTGTATAATTCATCGTATAGGCTATTCTGACAGTGCGAAATCATCACCTCGCCCTTTACCACGTTAAGCATCTCTGCAAGCTTGTGATGGCCGTCCTGGCTAAAGGAATCCTTGCCGTAATAGTGTTCTGTACCAAGATACGGGGGGTCACAATAGAACAATGTCCCTGGGCTATCATAACGCCTTATACATTCAGCATAAGGCAAACTCTCAAGGGTAACATTCCTTAGCCGTCTGGCGATGTCGTTAAAGCCCTCAACAGCATTCCTAAAGCTTTGTACAGGATTCCGGCCAGTGGTAGAAGGTACAGCAAACCCGCCCCTTAGTTGGTCACCGGCAAAAGTGGTTCTATTGAGATAATACCACCAGGAGATATGCTCAATTTCATCGCTGGGGATATTCCCTTGCTTCCAGTTCTTTCGTATCTCCTGCCACAGGCTTCTTGAATAAGGCATGTATTCCAGTGTTTCGACAAGCTTTAACCTCTTTGTATCATCCTTTAGGAGTTCAAAGAAGCCTATCAAGTGACGGTCGATATCGTTGATTACTTCCACCTGTGATGGTGCCTTGCTAAAGAGTAAGTGTCCTGCACCGCAAAAGGGTTCACAATACAAGACATGCCCAGGTGGTATCATGCCGGTAATCCAGCTACGCAGATAATACTTACCACCTGTGCGGGTTACTGGCGATTTCATTATTACTACCCTTTGTACCTCATGTCGATGAAGTTGTCCAGGTCTGCCTTTCTGTACCTGTTCAACCTACCTATCTTGCATGTTGGCAATATCTTACGCATAGACCAATTGTAGATTGTGCTTAGTTTTACTTGCAGGTATTGCGCTGCCTGCTCTGGTGTCAATAGCCCGCCGTCTTCAATAATTCTCAATTCACTCATTGGTATTATCTCCAAAAAATGTTAAAGATATGCTCTAACTAGTTACTATAAATCGACTTATATTTCTCAATTAAATCACACCTGCCTAACTCCTTCAAGGTGACGCATACGGATTGACCACCGTTCCAATAATGGTATTTTTTATCGCTGTTACGGGGAATGACCAATACCCCAAAGTCAGTGACATACGGTTCAACCTGTTCCGGTTCGCAATTCTCTCCCATGATTGCCATACGCTCAGCCAGCTCATAGCCTGTTGACACTAGTCTAATCTTTCCTTGTTGGACAAATAATTGCGCTGCCTTTTCGGGTAACTTTAGGATAGCTCCTATAGGGAAGGTTTTAATAACCCCCTGCACCTTGACCGTAAGATTTTGGACAACCTTATACATTTATCTTTACCTCCTCCGCAAATTCTACTTCTAGAGGTATGTCTGAAACTGGTTTTTGGCTATCATTTTCTACTAAAAATGCTTGTTCCCGAAATTCTCTTTCTTTGTCGGGAACATCAAAATCTTGGGAACAAGAATAATCCTTGCAACCATGCGGGTTTGCGGGCGATTTTTGGTTCTTGTTCCCTTGTTCCCAGTATATAGTGGGAACATGAAAACATGAATAACTATAGGGGTCGTTTTTACCACCCTTCCCCAACCTTTGAATCTTTCCTTTTTCTACAAAATTCCTTAAAGCTTTCCGCTTCAAAGCTGTTCTTCCCTCAATCGCACATTCGATAGTTTTTTCCGTAACAGGTTCTTCCTGCCCCTTGAGAAAATCAACAATTGCATTCCCCAGAATGTTGCTATCCTCATCTTGCTTACTGCCACCAAGGGAAGTGTTCCTGGTATCTTTATCATAAGCCAAGATTGTCTCTGGCAGGTCATCGCCATACCGCTGAATAGTTTGGAGCGTCCTGTAGTGCTCATGCCGTTTCATGATCATTAGGGTGTCGACACTTCCAAAGATAGCCTGGCTTCCTAAAAAGCTGTCTTCCGCAGTACTTTCACCTTTTCGTGAATGGTGTACGCATAGAACATGCGTTCCTGTGTCTCGTGCCAGCCTTAGTAATGGCTCCAGGGCATTCGTAACCTGGTGATAATCATTGCCGTCTTTAACCTTGGTAAATCTGAATAGCGGGTCAATTATCACTAACGCAGGTTTAATCTCCTGGACGACACGCTCTATTTGGGTGATAGCGTCTACAGGAGCACCACCGACATAGATATGGATTTCCTCGTTTCCTGTAGCTCCCATATCTTGAAAATGCCTTTTTATCTCCGATCTCTTTTCCTCTAAGGCCAGATAGACCACCGCACCCCTTAAGACCTCTTTACCAAGAAATGATTGCCCTGAAGCGATACCTAAGGCCAATCCTCTGGCGATGGTAGATTTCCCCACCTTTGGCTTTGCCACAACAATAGAAAAGCCACCCGTTGGGAGTAGGCCATCGACGAGCCATTTTGTTTGCTCCTCTGGCTCATGGAATAAGTCTTCAAGTTTTGTAAAGAGCATTAAGTTTTTAGGGGTCATGCTTGCTTTTGATTCCTTTTGTGGCAACCATGCAGGAGTAGCCTTTACAAGCTCAATCAATCTTGCCTTGTCATTCCCAGGTATCTTTGCCCAATCAATTATGTCTTGCTTCTCCTGGAGTTCCGGAAGCTCTACAACCTTTAATTCTTTCGCCTTGCCGTATAATGCATTGGCTATCCCTGTGGCATATTCCCTACCTGGTTTATCGTTATCAGGTATGATGACTACCTTTTCTTTACCTTCAAAGGCTTTGATATACGCATCCTTCCAGGGTGACTTGGCTCCGGAATCAAGACATGTTGCTATCAATCCCCAGGAATGCAGAAGGTCTGCTTTGGCTTCGCCTTCTGTGATGAAGCAATATTTGGCTTTTACCAGATCGGGTAAACGATACAGGACAGGTTCTCCGCCCCTTCCGTAAGCCGAACCGCTTTCGCCGTCAGGATGTTTGAAGACGAATTCCTTTGACCTGCCCTTACGCCCAGGTTCAAGACGTTCCTTAATATAAAGAATACTCCCAGCTTCATCCGTATATTTGAAGGTAGCCACAACTTTTGGCTTAATATCCGATTCGACAATTCTCACCGCTTCCCCCATTTCCTTTAAAGCCGTTGGGAAATCAACACCTTTAAGCCGTTGATAAAATGTAAATACGTCCCCTTTTGCATCACAAGAGAAGCATCGGTAGAGACCTGTTTGTACGTTTACCGACAAAGAGGGGTGCTGGTCTTCATGAAAGGGACATAATCCCAACGCATCGGGTTTGCCGTTGGTCTTCAAAGATGGGATAATGGATTTGTAAAAATTTTCTACGTTAAGATTGTTCAGGATTTCTGTTTTATTCATTGCTTGACGATCCTCCTTCCAGAACAAAAGTAATGCAGTCAACCAAGCTAGACCTTTTTGGTGTAATGGGTAATTCCGCAATTTTATCCCTATATTTTTTCAGCTCTTTTTGTAATGTTTTATTCATGCGTGGAATTGAATTGTTAGTCATTTTTCACGCCCTCGAAGCATTTGCATTTTTTGTTTTTCTTTACACCTTCAAGGGTATTCCGAATTGATTTCCTAACGATTTCAGAATATGGCTTACCAGTTCTTTTGCTCCAGTCTCTTAATTCAAGGTAAGTAGTTAGGTCGACTAATAGGTTTATGTGCCTGTAAGACGTCATTTTCCTTTCCTCCAAAAACCAAAAAAATAAGCCGCAGGAGGCAGGTTTTAGTTTCCCGCCTCACTACGGCCTATTATCTATGATTGTTTAATTCTGTAAATATTCCGAAAAACGTTCCGACTTTCATTCCGACTTAAATCCCTTGATTTTGCTGGGTTTGAAAGGGAGTTATTTCCTGGATCGGAATGTTTCCCGGAATGTTTTACAATTCACGAATTTCTATAGCTCTTGAAAACTCAAGCATCTTTACACCACCTGGTCGTATCAGCTTGGCTTCCATACTAAGTTCTTTTTTGCATTTACTGTTAATCGTGCTAATTGCTGAATTAAGCCTTGCAGCTTCCTTCTCGGGCATTCTTTGTTGAGTACCTACTCCCGTATTATAAACTTTGAATATCACTTCTTCTTTCCTGCAACAATTACTACGCTTGATTATATCTATCACAACCTTTAAAACTATTGCATCCTTTGGTTCTAAAAGAGTTTTTCTATCCTTGGTAAACCATAAACAATTCGTTTTGTCATCAAAGAAAACTGTTTGTTCCCTTACGTTAAGGCTCTCAGATTCAAGCTTAGCCTGTGGTGTATCTAAAGCTTTACTTTGTTCTGTCTCAAGTTCGATAATTTTAAAGAGATTCAAAGTGTCTTTGGTTAAATCTTCTTTCTTGTAATCTACAGATATAATTAGGTGTGCGTTGCGTTTTTCCATGACGTTATCATGTTGAAACTGTAAATTGCTATAAGCATTAAGTACAAAGGCATTGTCGATTAGTCCTGGATTGTGCAGGAATAAAGTAAAATTAGTCCAATGTCGGGAAGACTGAATATACTGTTGTTGTGGTGTGTCTTTGTATTTAATACTGATAAACGTTCCCTTACTTATTCCTACATCTGGAATAAGGAGTTCGCCTTTAATCTCTATGCCTTCCAGAGTATGGGAAGTGCAATCAGTTTGCTGGAAACTTCCTTCTGGAAAGCCAAATATTTTAGAGTGAATATATAATGCTACGTCTTTTGTCCCGCTAGAGTCACCCAGGATTAGAATGAATCGTCTCTCTTTAATATTCTCTAACTGCTTTAGGATGTAATCAGGAAGGGTTTCCGGTACTTTCAGGGGTGACCTACGCTTCATCCTACTCCAAAAGCAGGGGGAGTTAACTTCGTGCAGGCAACCTTCTCTACCATGAAGACCGCATTTTGGGAATTTGCCAGCTAGCTTATACCCTGCCAGCCCTTGGTCAAGTCTCCAAAACTGCTCAACCGATATTCCTAGTTTCCCTGCCTTTTCTTCTGGTGTGATTGCTCCGGGTGTGTTGTCTGGCTTCATTTGATGTCATCTCCTGTAAATAACTCCTGAAAGTAGGAAATTAAGGGAAACCGTTCAGGAATACGGCTTGTCGGTTGGCCAACCTATCCCTTAATTGTGTAATCTTATGTCGTACTTATGTCGTACCTAGTGGTAAAAACATATCAAAATAAACCAAGAGAAACAAGAGATAAATTCTCTTGTATGCCTTATAGATACTGATGGAATCAAGGAAAATCAAAATACGTAAAAACACACGAGAACGCCTAAATATAGCCTTTGATTATCGCATCAATAATCACATTGTTGTTGAACGAAAGACAACAAAAGACTTTGTTGTATCCATTATTGACGGACGTCTTTTCTCCCAGGCATCTCGTTTAAAGCGGCATACGGAGACACCGTTTATGGCGATAGAAGGGATAGATTTGTTTCATACCGGGTATAAAGTTGACCGCCAAGCCATAAAGGGTGCGATTGTTTCATTATCTGTTTCCTGGCAAATACCATTGATCTTTTCAAGAACACCTTGTGGAACAGCAGAGATCTTAATAATGGCAGGAATGCATGATACACAATGCGGCAATGATTTATTAAAGAGAGTGGGGAGAAAGCCCAAACGCATCCAAACACGAAAGCTGTACATGCTTCAGGGACTACCAGGTATTGGACCAAGAACAGCAAAAAGGATGTTAGAATATTTTGGGAGCATAGAAAAAGTCTTTACTGCCAATGAGAAGGAGCTTGCCGGTGTGGAAGGTATAGGTGACAACGTTCAGGACATCGTTCACAAAAATAATGGTCAGGACATCGTTCAGTAAACGATCTTTGAAAATCGAATAGCCACAGGCTGCTTTATAATGGACACCTCATTTTTTTAGGAGGTGTTCATGAAAAAGATTCAGAAAGAACGGGCAATCGCAGTAAAGAAGTATCTTGCAGGGGAGATGGTTCGGTTGGGCCTGTACAACAAGGGGCTTTTCTGCGGCAATCAGGCCATCCAATGGGAGATGAACGACATGGAGGTACAACCGATTCCTTCACTCAGCACCATTGGACGTATTTTGCGCCGTCGTGAGTTGACACATCGCAGAACGGGTCGTTATGAACCAAAGGGCAAGAAATATCCCGAACTCCCGGCGATGAAACCCAACCAGACCCATCAGCTTGATTTTGTAGGCCCCTGTTATCTTACTGGCACAACCCGTTTCTACAGCCTGAATGCCATTGATATGGCGATCAACAGGTGTGGGATTGAGCCGATACGCTCTCGTTCAGCACAAAGTGTTTTGGCCGCTGTTTATGCCATTTGGCAGCGTATGGGCATTCCCGAAAATCTTCAAGTAGACAACGAGCTGGCTTTCTTCGGAAGCCCAGCCCATCCACGAAGTATGGGACCACTTATTCGGCTTTGTCTCCACTACGGAGTCAATCTGTGGTTCATCCCACCTTCCGAACCCTGGCGCAACGGAGTGGTCGAGAAGTTCAACGACCATTATCGCCAGAAGTTTCTCGGCAAGATTAGGATGACATCATTGATGGAGCTTCAGCATGAATCGCTTGCCTTTGAGCACAGACATAACAACACCTATCGCTACAGCAAGATCAAGGGAAAAACCCCGATCAAAGCATTAGCTTGCACGAAGAATAAACTGGTCTTCCCGAACAAAACCAATGTACCGACACATCCCTTGAAGAAGCCGAAGGAAGGCCGTTACCATTTCGTACGCTTCATCCGTAGCGACCTCAAACTGAATATCTTTGGCGAGGTGTTTACCGTCCCACCGGAAGCTCAGTATGAGTACGTTGTGGCTACTATCGATGTCAAAGAGCGAAAGTTAAAACTGTTATTGGGCAAAACACAGCTTGAAGAATTTAATTACCCATTATGATGAAACAGTACCTTTTGGTCACGACATCGTGATATTTCCTGGGTTTCAGCGTTTTTACTGAACGATGTCCTGACCATTATTTTTGTGAACGATGTCCTGAACGTTGTCATATAGGGAAAAAGAAGGCAGTAAAAATGCGTGAAATTATTGTATGAATTGTCTTAACTTGTGGTAATAGATCGACAAGAAGGTTACAGCCCTGCCGACATGAGTTTATGGAAGAAAAGATACTATATAATATTTTGATTGAAAATAAAATCGAGGCGGTGTATAAAAATTACATCTAATGCCTGCAATTAAAACTCTTAATTTCCGTGTGCAAAGAGTACCTTGTGGGGGTAAAGATGTCCGGTCTGGGTTTTTATAACAGCATAGCAAAACCCATTCGTTTGGAAAATCTGAAGGAAGTGGTAGATATGGTGTCTCAGAAAATTGATACAGATCGCATGGTAAAAAGAATGGAGCTGGAACGGGAGGCCATCCTCAATATAAACCGTTTAGTGCTCTCCCGTATGAATTACAGAGATTTTTGTCACGCTCTATGCCTTGAATTGAGAAAGAGCATAAATTTTGACTATTTTAGTTTAATATCGAAAACTGAATCTTCCGGTGAATACTATACGTTTTTATCAAATTTTGAGCAAAACACCCAGAACTTTCATAGAGGCACCGAGCTGAAAACCATCTTAGAAAAGGTTCTTTATCATGAGATGGCAAAGTCTAACAAAATCATCATGAGGAATGGGTTGAATAAAAATGGGAATGAAGTCGACAAACACTTATTGGGTAGCGGTATTACATCATACATGGTTTATCCGTTATTTATCAACAATGCGTTAATTGGATGTATAAATATTCTCAGTAAAAACTCTGCCGGTTTTAACGAAATCCATAGCAACCTTATAGATCAGGTTTCGGCACAAATTACCGTTACCTTAATGAATGCTATGCTTTTGGATAGTCTTACCGCCTCTGAGGAGAAATACAGAGACATGGTTGAGAATGCGCCGGAGATAATTTTTAAATTGGATAGCCAAGGACGGTTTCTCCATGTAAATAAATTGGGATTAGAGATGCTTGGGTATAGTGCAAAAGAAATGACCGCTATGTTTCTGTTTGATCTCGTAGCTGATGAGAATGGCTCCGTTATTAAGAAACAATATGATATCTCCGTTAACTCACGGAGGGATAACAATTTGATCGTGACTTTATTGTCGAAGGACGGAAAAAGATTAGATGCAGAAATCATGTGTTCCATACAGTACGATATAATCTTAAATGACTATATGGTCAGGGCCTTTGTTCGTGATGTAACACAAAGGAGGACGTTGGAAAAAAGAATATTTGAATATCAGGAGCGCTTGAAGGGTCTGTTGAAAGAAAAAACGTTGAAGTTGAGTGAAACGGAAAAAGAAATGTATAATCAAAGAAAATTTCTTGATGCATTGATACAAAACACCAATGTTTATGTGGTCACGATAACCTCGAAAGGGGAGGTTGTGTTTGTAAATCGTGCGATAGAAAAGAGGTTTGGCTATACATTACCTGATGTGTTTGGTAAACCTGTGGTCGACGTTTTTATTCCACAAGACAAAGTAGAAGAGTTGTTTGATGATATCCAGATGCTCTTGAGCGGAAAGAAAGGAGAGCAGATCGAGATACCCTTTGCTTCCCGCGATCAGCAGTCTCGGGATATCTTATGGATTGTAACCTATCTGAGAGACGAGTGGAATACGATTTTGAACATCAATTTATTTGGTTACGATATTACAGAGCAAAAGATATTGAAGGAACAGCTTATTCAGGCGGAGAAGATGAGCAGCGTTGGAACCATGATTTCCGGGGTTGCCCATGAACTGAATAATCCATTATCTATTATTTTGAACTTTAGTGAACTTATGTTGATGTGTGATAATCTATCAAAAAATGCAACGAATCGATTGCGTCATATTATCGATGCATCCCAGCGCTGTATCCGTATTGTGGAAAATCTACTTACCTTTGCAACGAAACGAAAAAATGTTAGAAGAGGGCAATACCTTTCTATAAATGACGTTCTTAAGGATGCCCTTGAACTAAAAATCAATGATCTCCGAGTCAATAATATTGAAATAGAGCAATCTCTTTTTGAAGCTTTGCCAAAGACCATGGCTGACCGCGTCCAGCTCATGCAAGTCTTTATTAATCTTATTAATAATGCTTATGATGCCATGAAAACTGCACATGGGAGAGGTATTTTGACCATTCGCACGTTTCAAAAAGGTGACAAGATTGTAATTGAATTTGAGGACACCGGGCCTGGTATCCTTGAGCCGGAAAAGCTATTTACCCCCTTTTACACAACGAAAGAGGTTGGGAAGGGAACGGGTTTGGGTTTGGCAGTAAGCTATGGCATTATAAAAGAGCATGGAGGAATGATTGTCGGAAAAAATTGTCAGAAGGGAGCTGTTTTTACGGTTATCCTTCCGATCAAAGTGCAAACCGACAAAGAGGTTAAGTTTCCTATCAGAAAGGATTATGATTTGAGGGGTTTACGTTTATTACTGGTAGAAGACGAGGTAGGGATTGCAGAGTCTTGTAATGAATTGTTGACGGCAAGAGGTTGCCATGTAACTGCGGCATTCAGTATCAAAGATGCGATACAGGCCATTCAGGAAGATCAGTTTGATATAGTTGTTATGGATTTTAAAATGCCTGGCGAAATATCTGGAATTCAGTTCTATGAATGGATGGTAAGTTATTTGCCTGTTATAAAGGAAAAAATAATTTTGATGACAGGAGATACCCTTTCTCCTGAATATAGGACATTTGTCGAAAAGAGTAAGGTGCCTGTGATCACAAAACCATTTCGATTTCATGCTTTTATAGAAAAAATTGGTGTGACGGCAAAAAGTGCAGGATTGATTGAAGCGTGATATAAAGTATAATCCCCCTCTGTGTCAATAATAGTTGGACACTTTCCCCCATATAGTTTAGTACCAATGTAGAAATCCACACTCTCTGAGTGTGGTCAGAGAAAAGAGGCTTTGCCCTGCCCTTCTCAGGAGATAGAGGCGATAAAGCTTGCACTTAGCCATAAAGAGGATCTCAGTGCATTGGGTGCATTGTCAGAATCGGTGGAACTTCAGGAGGGGCTGTCGGTGGGTGCGGTCTGGAGTGTGTACCAGGTGGCAAAGGAATTAGGGATAGAGGAGGCATTGGGGAAGGATTTTCAAGGGAAGCTGGCGTTGTGGCAGGTAATGGCGCGGGTGATAGACCAGGGGTCAAGACTCTCGGCGGTAAGGCTGGCACAGGTACATGCAGCGGGTGATGTGCTGGATATGAAACGTGGATTTGATGAGAATAACCTGTACGATAATTTGTCGTGGTTATCGGAGAATCAGTCAAGGATAGAGCGAAAGCTGTTTGAGGTAAGACGGGGGGCCAAGAAGCCGAAGTTGTTTCTGTATGACGTGACGAGCAGTTATATGGAGGGGGAGTTAAATTATTTTGGCGAGTATGGGTATAATAGGGACGGTAAGAAAGGGAAGAAGCAGCTAGTGATTGGTATGTTGTGCGATGAATTCGGAGAGCCGGTATCAACGGAGGTTTTCAGGGGCAATACCCAGGACCCAAAGACCTTTGAGTCTCAGGCAAGGAAGGTGGCGGAGCGGTTTGGGTGCACGGAGGTGACTATGGTAGGGGATCGTGGGATGATCAAGACGCTGCAAATCGAACGTTTGCCGGAAGGATTTCATTCCATAACGGCGATAACCAAGCCGCAGATAGAGGCGTTGATAAACAAGGGGATTCTG
>CAZBCT010000080.1:0-14616 GCA_964490485.1 uncultured Candidatus Brocadia sp.
CATTGATTTTTTATGCCGGTGTAATGGTAATTTTATTTCACCCCTTCAGGGTTGTGTATTTTATCTGCCCATGGTTCTATAATCATTTCAGCCCTTCGGGCTTTTTTACCGTATAGCAGATTTTGTTTTTATTGCGTGTGAATATCTTCAAGTACGCCACACCTACAGAGAAAGGGGTTTTTCGAAAAGCTAAAGTGTTACAAAATATTTTTATCCGAACGAGTCGAAAATATTTAATGTTTACATGCTTAGGCAGTGTCAATAAATAAAGGTATCATCTCGATTGGTGCGTTGATGGGTGAATGTAAGTAAAATCCTCACATAGTTGCTACTTTTATTTATTGACAACTCCTTACTCAATACCTTTTTAAAGGACAAGTCAGTGCTGGACAAGGAACGGTTCCTCGTCCTCCACAGACAGTACATTCAAGCCGATTCAAATGGCCCTGTCTCCACCGTAAGTAAAAACATCCTTCATGCATTTGTTCCAGGTGCCATCAACAACAGTGTTTAATAATCCTGTATGCGAACCTGTTACTGCAGCACCCCAGGTAGAAACAGGCAAAACAGCCTGAATCCTGTCCTTGCCAAAAGCTATTGATGGATACCTCTTAAAATCCTTAAATGTTCCAAAACCGGCAATATTATTTTCAGACGTTATATTGAACGTCATTCATACCCCTTCTGAATATTTTTCTGTTTTTCCTCATTTCCCCCTGCTTCACATCTGGAGATCCCCAGTTTTTGTTTTCGAGAGTAAATATCCCTTTTTTCTTAAATTTCTATCATTGCAGGTATTCCATCAAAAAGTTTTTCAAGAGCCTCTACCTCTTTTTTAACAGTTTCGGGTAATAATGAGGTGTTTTTTAGTTCTTTTACACCATTTGATGTAACCTTATAGTCCGCAAACCTCAACAGGTTTTCTTTGTGAAATTCAGATGTGACTTTTAGAATTGGATAACCATCATTTCGAAAAATCTGCATGTAGTTAAATTTTGATTTGTTTCCCCATTCATTTATTTCTTCTAGAGAAAAGGCCCCCTGATTCATACTATTTAAAGCTACCACTAAGTTTTTGACAATTTTTTTAAACTCCTCTTTTTTAGGCTCAAAATCTTCAGGAGCATAGTGTTTAACAATTCTCACAATATTACTTTTACTTCCGCTGAAATTAGGTTGCAAAGAGCTGGATGGCTTGGAATTTAAAGAAGAATAGCTGGCCTTAGATGAATTTGAATTCTGTAAAATTTGCTTACCACATTGAGCACAGAAAACTGCCCCCTCATTAACATTGTTTCCACAATTGCTGCAAAATGCCATTTTTCATTCCTCCCTTATGGTCGGCAGGCGATGTTTTTTATAAACACTTTCAAAAGTTGGAGAATTCTATTTTAGCGAGATGCTGATACACCAATATCCTCTAAA
Organism: uncultured Candidatus Brocadia sp.; assembly: GCA_964490485.1. Classification (GTDB taxonomy): domain Bacteria; phylum Planctomycetota; class Brocadiia; order Brocadiales; family Brocadiaceae; genus Brocadia. Next base: position 1,426 of record CAZBCT010000080.1, read on the forward strand.
AGTATCCCTATTAAACCCGGGCTAACCTGGAAGCCCATCTTTTCACCATTTCTGATAATATCCAGAGTCCTGAGTTTCACCCCACTGTTTTTTGCACGTGCAATAAGTGCTTGAAAATTTGTCACTTTTTTCCCATCGTAGCTCACAATGATATCCCCCGGCTGCAGACCAATCTTTTCGCCCTGCCCATCGGGTATTATCGCATTAATAATAACATTCGTCAGCACCTTTCTTCCATTTGTATCTAAATATAAAACATCTTCAATTTGATTATCACGCTTGTCATACTTCCACCTTACTGTTGCATAACCCTTCTTGTGTCGTGTGGGATTGTCTGTCTCATCAAAATAAGCCTCTTTGGTTATATTGCCCCGTTCGTCATAGTTCGACCGCCGTATAGCATAGCCATCCTTGGATCGTATACGTTTGTCTTCCTCGTCAAAATAAGCTTGTTCGGTTTGATTGCCCCACTTGTCATACTTCGACTTCATTCTGGCAAAGCCTTCGGTGCGTCGTATGGGCTTGTCTGCCTCGTCAAAATAAGCTTCTTCGGTTGTATTGCCCCGTTCGTCATACTCCATCTTTGCTATAGCAAAGCCTTCGGTGCGTCGTATGGGTTGGTCTGTCTCATCAAAAAAAGCCTCTTTGGTTATATTGCCCCGTTCGTCATAGTTCGACCGCCGTATAGCATAGCCATCCTTGGATCGTATACGTTTGTCTTCCTCGTCGAAACAAGCCAGTTTGACTATATTGCCCCTCTCGTCATGCTCCATTCTTTCTATAGCAAAACCATACGTGCATCGTATGCGTTTGCCTTCCTTGTCAAAATAAGCCTCTTCGGTTATATTGCCCCGCTCGTCATACTCCATCTTTGCTATAGCATAGCCATCCTTGCATGGTATACGTTTACCTTCCCCGTCGAAATAAGCCACTTCGGTTAAATTACCCCGATCATCATATTTCCGCTTCACTATAGCATTGCCGTCCTTGTGTCGTATGCGTTTGTCTTCCTCATCAAAATAAGCCACTTCGGTTGTATTGCCCTGCTCGTCATATTCTGCCCTCCATATAGCATAGCCATCCTTGGATCGTATACGTTTGTCTTTCTCGTCAAAATAAGCTTGTTCGGTTTGATTGCCATGCTCGTCATACTTCATCTTCACTATGGCATAACCATTCTTGAGCCGCATGGGATTGTCTGTCTCGTCAAAATAAGCTTCTTCGGTTAAATTACCCCGATCATCATATTTCCGCTTCATTATAGCATTGCCGTCCTTGTGTCGTATGCGTTTGTCTTCCTCATCAAAATAAGCCACTTCGGTTGTATTGCCCTGCTCGTCATATTCTGCCCTCCATATAGCATAGCCATCCTTGGATCGTATACGTTTGTCTTTCTCGTCAAAATAAGCTTGTTCGGTTTGATTGCCATGCTCGTCATACTTCATCTTCACTATGGCATAACCATTCTTGAGCCGCATGGGATTGTCTGTCTCGTCAAAATAAGCTTCTTCGGTTTGATTGCCCCACTTGTCATACTTCGACTTCATTATGGCAATGCCTTCGGTACGTCGTATGGGCTTGTCTGTCTCATCAAAATAGGTCTGTTCGGTTTGATTGCCAAGCTCGTCATACTTCAACTTCACTATAGCATAGCCATCCTTGAGTCGTATGCGTTTGTCTGCCTCGTCAAAATAAGCCTGTTCGGTTTGATTGCCCCGCTCATCATACTCCATCTTCACTATAGCATAGCCATCCTTGAGTCGTATGGGCTTGTCTGCCTCGTCAAAATAAGCTTGTTCGGTTTGATTGCCCCACTTGTCATACTTCGACTTCATTATGGCAAGGCCTTCGGTGCGTCGTATGGGCTTGTCTGTCTCGTCAAAAAAAGCCGCTTCAACTATATTGCCCCGCTCGTCATACCGCGCTTTCTCTATAGCAAAACCATATTTATTTAATACAGGTTTTCCATCGAAATTTAAATAAATATTAGATGTGGGCTGTCCATGTTTATTGAAAATACATTGTATCCCAAAGCTTCCGTCGTTATCGGGCTGGGGATTGCCCTTTTCATCGTAATAGCGGATTAATTCATCAAAACCGTCTTTCGTGCGAACAAATTCGACAAGGGATGCGCTAGAATAGCCGCGTAAATTCTGCCTGCCAATCTCGTTAGTATACTCGGCGAGATAAGTATTGCTCTCCGCCTTATGTGGCCGAAAATGAAATATCCAGCAAGTCTCTCCTCTACTATTCCTGGCAATCTCGTTAACAAGATAATCCCTGTCATTTTTGCGTATTTTTGGTTCAAACTCCCATATACACTCTCTTGTTGGGTCATCATCGGTTTTCCAGCCAGCAATAAAAGAACCAACAGAATGTCTTGTATTTAATTCTCCATATCCATTAATTGCTTCTACCCGCGTAATAACACCAAGGTGACCACGGCAATAAAACTTAAATGTATTATTCCTGTGGGATGCTATTTTCTTTGAAACACGTTCAATACCCTTAGGGACACCCCATCGTTTTGCAAAGTTTGCATAGTATTCTATATGTTCGCGATAATAGATATCCCAGCACCCCAAACCTCCTCCAATTAAGAGTGATATGATTGCCGATGCTACAGCGATTTTCCATGTCTTCTTTCTTTTTATCTCTCTTATTGAGGTTTCAATAAAAGAAATTTCCTCCAAACAAAGGTCATTGCATCGTTTGGAAAGTACTTCCCGTGCCTTTGTCAGCAATATTCCCTTTGGTAAAAGGAGGTCTGTGGGTTTCCCCTCTTCCTTCCACCGTACTATCGCATCGGAGATGCGGGTACGTAATCGAAGGAACTCACGGTCGTTTTCCAGCAATTTGTTGAGTCTGGGCCAGTGGAGAATCAGCGATTCGTGTACTACACTTACTACCGTTTGACCATCTTTTGAGCGGTCTGTGGTCAGCAATCTCCCCTCGATAAAGGCATTTACCAATGCACGACGTTCTGGCGTAGTTGCAAGGTTTTCAAACGGCACGCGGCGATTGACAATAACATCCTCGCCGCCTTGTCCCAGGGTTACCAGTAATAAAAATACTGAAGGCATGACCTCCTGTTCGGCTGGGCTTAATTTATGATTAAAAATCTCTTCGGCGTGGTCTGCCAGGGCGCCCTCAAGCCCCTTCATCTTTTCGTAGGCAGAGAAGGTCATGATGCCAAGGTCTTTGTTGCGATTTTCGTATAATTGATCGAGTGCAAATTCTAATAAGGGCAATACATTCGGGTTGTTTGCCGTGGCTTCCTGAAGGACGTCATCCAGCCGTTTGCCGTCTTCCCTTTTTTCAAATTTCAACCCCGCAGCGTAGGCCGGGTAGCGTATGATATCGCCAATTTCAGCAACTGTAGGGGGTAAAAGGTCATACTGACCAAGACCTTCTTTTAAGGCAATTAATTCCGGTATCTCGGCGCATCGTGGATAAAAATCACTCCTCATGGTGCAGATAACCCATACAAGACCGGTATGCGCCAGCGCAGCAAGCGCCTTGACGAATTCTATCCGCGTCTGAGCATCTGCCTTTTCCATAGTAAACATTTCTTCAAGCTGGTCTACCACCAACACCAATTTGACTGTTGGTGGTTTTCCCAGAGAATTTCTGGTCATTTCGGTTTGAGACGCCTGTTGTAAGGCTGCGGGGAGCGGTGCATCAATACTCTGTGGGTCTTTGCTCAGGAGAGAGGCTAATTTGTCGCCGGTATACCCAACCGTTTCAAACTCTGGCAATGCCGATTCCCTGAGTAGCGCACCGACCAGGCCGCCCAATAATCTGTCTTGCGCATCACCCGGTCTGAAGATAGAGCACCGCCATATATCAGTGCCTTCAATCCCTCCTTTTAAAAGCGTGGGTAAGATACCCGCCCGTACCAGGGAAGATTTGCCGCAACCGCTTACCCCGAAGATGGTCAGGAAGGCACACCCTTTTTTGGATTGTGCAACAAGGGCATCGATGACGGCGTTAACGGCGTGCCGACGGCCAAAAAATACCTCGGCATGCTCCATGTCGAATACCTGTAAACCGCGATAGGGGGACTCATCTTTTGTCCAGGATATAGTGACTGGTTCATCCGCCAGGCTTTTCGGGAGACGTTCGCGAATCTTTTCGCGCAGGTGTTCTTCAAGCATCTTCTCAAACTGATCGGCGGTTTCAAAGGCATTAAACCCTGCCTTAAAGCTATCGTTGGGATTGCCAAACCAGCGGTTCCAGAAGGCATCAAATGCCTTTTTCTGCACCAGTCGCTCTCTCACCAAATCTTCGTTGTCAAGCTCCAGTGTGGGCTTTGCCGTTTTCTTATAAACGAGGAGGTCTGGAGTGCCTTTTTCCCGATATGCCCTGGATGCCTCTTCAAATTCGAACTCTGTACCGGAAAGATATGGGGTGCCATCAGGACGCCGGAATTTATCGGAGGGTAGTCGTGTGCCAAGCCTTGACCAAAGGATGCATACCGCAATATCAGTTTGTGAAGGAAGGATAATTTGTTCCTGAAAGTGTTCCGTTGCGCGTTTTGGACTTTGTTCCCACAGGATAGGGGTTAGTTTGACAAAGCGAACAAATTCTCCTTGCAGCCGCTTTATCACACGAGCCGCCCTGCGACGTTCTTCATCGACATCACCTGGGGAAGAAATGAAAATGCTGAGATTGATCATTGGAAACCCCCTCATAACATCATTTATACAATTTTGTCGGCAAATTTTTCAGTAAAGCGGATCATCAGTAGCCATAAGGATTACCATATGTTCTGGCATCCATGCGTCTTTTTTCTTCTTCCCATCTTCTCTGTTCCTCATCAATCTGCCTTAGTCTGTTACGATGTTCTTGCTCTAAGCGATAACCCTCTAATTGTTCTTCCGGAGTTTGATATCGTTCCCAGCCGGGCACACCAACTGCCGGTCTGTTGGCTTCTGCCACACCTCTTAGTCTTTCAATTTCTTTTTCGTAAGCTTTATAATATTTCACCATCTCTGCTTGAACAAATGCTGCTTCATTAGGCTCTGCCCCTATTCTTTGCATCATGCTGTTTAAATTTTCAGGACTTAAAGGGACACAGCTGCCTGTCTGTTTGTAATAAGCTTCTTCTTCAGTTTCTATTGCACTTGTCAATTTCTCTTGTTTGCTCTGACAACCAGAATTAAAAAGTGACCCTACCATAATAACTATAACTATTATAAATTTCCTTGGTTGTTCAGCTATTGTTTCCATGATGTTTCTCCTATCTTCTTGATAATTCTTGGGCTAAAGCTGTCCTAAAACGCACCTTGTAAAAATGTAGCCGTTATAGGGTGAGCATTGCCCACCTTATTTATGCTAATCTATGCCGTCTTAGTACCGCAAGACGAACAAAATTTTGCCAGGGCAGGTAATTGGGTATTACACGTTGGACAAGCTTTCGGTCCTTCGACCTTAGTTCCACATGAATAGCAAAATTTAACATCATCCTTTAACTGTTCTCCACAGCTAGCACACGTCTTTTGAGCAACAGGAAATTGTGCAGGTGTTGCTTTGATACTGTAGCCTGAATGCCTTGTAAGGCTTTCTCTCACGCATTCCAGCGCTTCATCATCTAATTTAGTGCTTTTGACATATTCCCATGCTTGAGCAATGAGGGCGGGTCCAAAAAACATAGCCAATGCGGAACCTCGCGCCTGAACGCTTGCTCTTGCTGCAGTTCCTGAACCTATGGGTTCAATTTCAACTTTTAAGGTACATTTTCCTTTAAAAGTACTGTTTTTTGTAACATCGATTTCCCAGCCAGAGAGTGTTTTTTCCCCAGTAACTTCAAATCCTTTTCGCTTGAAATGTTCCATGACGTCATTTGCTACTGGTGTAAGGTTGGAGATTATTACCGGAAATACTTGACTTGAACTAAATGCACCCATTTTCTCTTCTCCTCTGAAAGAGTTTATTCTAAGGCATAAATTAAGGTAATTGTTGTACCATTTGCTTTTGTTTTAATGCATGGAGTACTGTCAATTCGCACAATACTTTTGTGGTTAAGTTCTTTAGTTCTGGTGTAAGTGACGATTCCAATTGCTTCAAGAGAGAAACAACGTTTTTCGCATGATAAGCAATTTCATCATCGGTGATAATGCCATCTGCCATTACCTTCTGGAAAGAAGGCATTTCGGCTACATACTCGTCAAGTATTAAAAAACCAGTTTTTGGATCAAACCAGGGTTTATTCATAAAGTACGTCTCCTTTTATTAAATTTATGATACTCCTTGTAAAAACGTATACACAAATTATCTGCTTAATTGGTTGGTGCTGTAACACTATTGGGCGTAGCGTTCGAAATCCCAATTTTTTGATATCCGCAAGAACCACAAAATTTCCAGTTTCCTTTTATGGGTTTGCTACAGTTGGGGCACTTCGAGACAGTTTTTTCTTCATCAATAACCTGGAGTATTTTTTTGAATTGATCACCTTGACACCATTGGCGGATCTCACGTGTTCTCACGGAAAGAAAAGGATGATCTGTGTGCATGATAGCAACCCCCTGGAGAATTTTGTCCCAGGTCGAATCTGTCAACTTGTCATACGCATCTGCCTGTTGGATGTAAAGGTCTAAATTAACCTTTTCTGTAATTGTTCTTGGACCACCTGCAAGGCGAATCATAGTTTCTACTACAGATTGTGAACCTCTCATGAATACCGCCGCAGCGCGGTCTGCTGACAATTCACTTCGACGATACCAATAAAGCAATACCAATCTTATAGGCATAGATGCAATTGCCAATGGCTTGTAAACAGCGCTACCGCCTTTAAGAATCATTTCTGCCATAGTGTGGTAAAGCACATGTTTACAGGCAATGTGGCCGCATTCGTGTGCTATAACAGCCTGGAGTTCATCAGTTTCCAGACATTCCACCAACCCTGATGTGACTGTGAGAAATGTCTTTGTATCTCCGTAGGTGTAGGCGTTTGGCAATGGGTTCATCTCGATGTAGAATTCCGGTTCTTCTATACTAAGGAGTTCGCAAATGGAGGGAAGATGCTGGTAAATTTCAGGAAGTTGCTGGGGCCCCAAGCGAATTTTATTTGCCATATTGAGACCGTGCATCTGCTGTTCTGTTATGAGCTTCATAAACATTTTTACGCAAGAAGTAAACATTGGAACAGCTTTCAATTTCTCCAATGCTGTTTGGTCTTCAGGATGAATGAAGTAACGTGCTGGAATGCCCATGTTTGCTCCTTCAAGACAATGATTAAAGTTAAATTTGTTCGATGTGTCTGTTTTTAGAAGTACATTCAGGAATTACGTCTTATGGAGAGTCAAATTTCCCGCTGTTCAGTCATTATTTGCATGTGCTCCTTTCTTGCTATAATTTTCATTAAATTTCTGTTGATATAATACGTCAAACAGATGCTAATCTGAGCGTAATAATATAACAGTAACCATTTAGTTTTTTGAAAAATTCCAACAATGTCGCTGTTTGCCGCGCAGTGTAGGGGCGAAGCATTTGCTATACTTGACATACATGCAATCACACCCAAACTGGCAAATGCTTCGCCCCTACTTTTTCAAAAAACTAAATTGTTACCAAAAACAACTCGTAGCCGGGAAGTGTATATTTTTGTTTATGTTCCACGGTTCAATCGATATATGATAAAGCCTGCTTTCGCAAGAAAAGATGGCAGTCCGCGAATCAGGTTTCGGTCAATTTCTCTTATATCTTCAGATAATTTTTCCCATGGCACCATATAGGGACTTGTTTTTTTATTCAAATCCTTAGTACCAGGTGCATAGCTCCAACCTTCATGTGTTCGTTCGGCAACCCATCGATCATGTTCCATTTTTGCCATGAATTCTATTTCCTCATTTGAAAACACAAACAGTTCTGCATCCCAATCCGTCATCTGTGTGATATCACATCCAATGGCCTTTAGTTTTACAGATATATGATCTGCATGGTACCGGTTCGATTCTTTGAGATTTTCAGGTAATTCATCCCATGAGACCATGGAAGGATTGGTTTGTGGTGTAAAGCCTTTTTTGTCCTGTTCACGCGTGTATTCCTCATGTATGGCACGCGCAAGGATTTCGTTGATACCTCCGAGCAGGAGGTCTATCTTGCAGGCACGGTCTAATACAGGAAAAGGATGAATATTGATTAATCCACTGTCATCATCCTGTAGGCCGTGGAGGATATTTGCTAATCCATCGCTATGTTCCATTTGTACTACGATGGGTATCCGGTGATCTTCGAGGATCTGCTTGAGAAGGAATGCGGTAGACAGACTTTGGGCGTCATCATTCAGACAAATGAAGGCATTCGTTATCGTACACCGTCCCTGTGCATCATAAAGAAATACTGCCTTGTAAAATTCCGGTGACGATACGTCCATCGGATGTGCAATAAGGTTGCAGATGCTATCCATTCGTGGATAACGCAGGCACAGAAGGTCTTTCATCGCCACTGCCTCTTTGTCGATGATAGTGATCGTAAGATGTTGCTCCGTGGTAGCTCTTAAAATTTGCCAGAGTTTCGCAGCGTGTATTATTAAGTGTTCTCCCAGGCGTCCCAAGCCGATGACGAGTAGGTGCGGACAGGCTGTTTTCTGCCCGGACATTTCACTAAAATTGATGTATTTGTAAGCCAAAATCCTGGCGCCACTTTCAAAGACATTAAAGACCTCCAGCCTGAATGCATCTGCCTTCCGTGTGGCAATCTCTTTTTCCCTGATCATACTGGCTAACTCAGTGGCATTTATGTGGATAAAACACGTCGATATCCCTTTATTCCTAATATTTTTTACCAGTTCCCGTGCGTAAAAGGATACATTTACGTTTGTACTATCATCGCCACACACAGCAAACAGATACTTTGCCTTATCAATCCTTGCCCTCTTGAGCAATTCTCTGTCCGCCGCATTTCCTGTCAAAATAATTATACCGAGCCCTTTGCATTGTCCAGAATAGCTGTTATTTTGGTCCTGTTCAATTACTACAATTCGATATCCCGCACCATAAAATGATTTGGCAAGTAGAAATCCCTTTCGTCCCATACCGCAGATAACGACATGGTGTTTCAAATTTCTCAAACACAGCAACCTGACTTGTTCACCAAAGACTGCCAAAAGGGCTTGTATGGTGGTGTAGGCAAGCAACGCTGGGGCTAGCAATCTGGTTACCTGGATTTCGATGGGTGTTTGTATATTCCAATTTAGCACTGGGTATGTGCCGGATTGCAATATGAACAGTTGCAAGGCAAAATATAATATATCCCACCAACTTCTATTGATTCCGTTTTTTATCAATAATGATTCAGTACTATAACATTTCCAGAAACCAACATACCCTATACAGAAAATAACGATACCTAATCCACCAATAACAAACCACTGGTAGTGCTTCCACCAAGGTCTTATGGAATTTCCCCAGAAGAACATCAACTGCTTTAAATATTTTGGTCTCACATATTTTCTCCTGCTTTGGGTATTTTTTCTTTTTTCATAATTCTTCTGTAATGTTATATGGTTCTTCCGTATGAATCCGGAAGAGCGGGACACGTTGTTTCCTTGCCCATTGTACCATATCAGATGTTCCGCCTTGCTTTCCCGAATATTTACCATCCCAGAGGACAATGAGGACGTCACTATGATTAATCACGTATCGTCCCGCACGTTCGTATCCCTCATTTCGAGTCCTGATAGGAGGCATGATTTCCACCTTTTTCGCTTTTTCCAGTAAACCTTCAAACTCTTTTTTGGATGCGTTAGTTATGAAATCACCCATGTAATCTTCTTTGGGAAATGGCAAGGGTACGACAAGACTTGAATTTGGTTCCTTCAGGACTTCGTGGGCTGCCAGCCTGTCAGTTCCTTCGGCAAGGGGAGATATGATTTCAATAGCAATCGGCCCCCCTGACTTTTGCTGGAATTGCTGGCGAATGCGATATAAGACCTTTTGAATTTGTTTCGTCAGCACAGCGACATCGTGTAATAATCTATGACCAATAACACCTACCCTTACGATTTCCATTTTATTATGAGGAGTACTTGTATGCCAGATTTTCGTAACAGCTTAATTTTGCCTGCCTGATTTACTACGAAGGCCTGCAAGAAACTGAGGTTCTGGTTGTATTCCTAAGCTTTGTGCTTTATAGATATCGTTCCATGCCTCAGCATATTTCTTTACAACAGAATAAGCAACCCCTCTATGATAGTAAGCTAAAGCATCGTTTGGGTTAATCTCTATTGCCGTACTAAAATTGACAATGGCCTTTTTATAAATGCCTGGTAAGGCCCCAAGTATAAATCTACAGTCTTCAGCCTGCCTTGTTATGAGGAAAAGTCCCAAAACATGATACGCCTCAGCACATCTTGGGTTTATTTTTATAGCCTTCTCACAATCCAAAACGGTTTTATGCTTCCACAGTCCACTTTTTACCCCTTTTCCCAAATAACCTGCACCCCTTATCCAATAAGCCTGATAACACTTTTTGTCTATCTCAAGCGCCTTATTACAATCAGAAATGGAATAATCATAGAGACACTGCTTATAGTAAGCTAACCCACGATTATAATAGGCTTCCACATATCGCGGATTAATTTCCAGTGCCTTGTTGAAATTGGTAATAGCATCGTCATACTTGCCTTTGTTTACATAATCTATGCCCTGATTGACATATGATGCTGCATCATTTGCATTTGACGCAGGCTGTTTATTATTGGCAGAATCGCGTTGTACGTGATAGGCATTTTTACCAGGATAAGTCGTATCATCTTTTTTTACTTCTTTTGAATTTCCTTCGAGGGATGATACACTATGGTCTAAATCATTATTGACCTTGCTTATCTTTAGTTCTTCTTTCGTTTTATTATTGGGCAAAGCCTCTTGTTCTATAGTGTTCTTAGTTTTTCTTTCGTCTATAATAACCTTCGAATTCTTTTCGCTTAATGAGGTACACGGAGTCATGGCGAGGCGGAAGCCTAGGTAGCTGCCCCTGAGACCCGGGGTGTTGTCGTCGCGGTTGTAAGCCCGCGCGTCCCTCGGAGTGTCGTACCAGCCGCCGCCCCGATCAACCCGGCGGGCGCCGCTCCCTCCATATATAGAATTATCTGTACCTACCTTATTGTAATCAGCCACATATATATCCTCACACCACTCCCACACATTCCCGCTCATGTCGTACAGACCCAATCCATTCGGCTTTTTTTCACCTACAGGATGGGTACTTTTTTTTGAGTTTTTTTCATACCAGGCATATTCACCCAACGATGATTCGTCGCTGGTACCCGCCCACTTCTCCTTCTTTTCCCCGCTTCGCGCCGCATACTCCCACTCCGCCTCACTCGGCATTCGAAACGTATATTTGCCGCCCTGCCTACTGTTTAATTTCTTAATAAACTCCTGCGCATCGTTCCAGCTTACCTGCTCTACCGGATAGTTATCCCCTTTCTTAAAATACGATGGATTATTCCCCATAATTTTTTGCCACTCCCCCTGCGTTACCTCGTACTTCCCAAGCCAAAACCTATCCAAGCGTACTGTCCGGATATGTTTTTCATCCGGATGTCCATCTCCGAAGAGGTCGCCCATCTCAAAAGAACCTCCGGGCACCCACACAAATTCCATCCCCGTTACCGGATCAACCATACTTATCTTCGATTCTTGAGTCGTTTTATTATCTGGCAAAGCCTCTTGTCCTGCTGCAGTGTCCTTCGTTTTTCCTTCATCTCTGAGAACCTTTGATTGCTTTTCGTTTGATGAGGTACTTTGTGTTAGACCATCTATTGATTTTTTCAATGCGAATTGATTCCACATCATAATAATTACGAAGGGGATTACAACTATGAGAGGAACGCCTATTGCGATCATCTTCCCCCAGTGTTTTGTAAAAAAGTTGGGTTTTGGATATGAGAATTCTTTCGTTTTGCCATCCGGTTTGATTTGATAATTTGTTAACAACGGCACTTTTGCTTGAGTCGATTCAGTTTCAGGAACGCGTGATGGGTTTTTTCCCAAAAGTAATAGGATGGTGTTTACCAGTTTTTCTACATGGCGTTCAATAGGCTCTGTAAGCGCATCCAGCCAGTGGGGTACACTGAGATAATATTCGAGGGCTTTCGATGGCGTGATGTCGGCAATTCGAAATGGTATGATAAACTTGTTTTTATTTACGGCGCGTTCCACCTCCCTTAAAACCTGGGGTGAGGCATCCGCATTTTTCGAAAATATCAGGACCAATATCTTACTGGCTTCTATCCCTTCTAATATTCCCACCGACCACTCTTTGCCTGGAAGAATATCGCGCGGGGCTACCCAGCATTTGATGCTGTTTCTTTCCAGGAAATTACACACAAGATCGGCAATGGGCCTATCTTCCTTGGAGTAGCAAATAAATACCTCATGTGCCATTGTATTTATCCTCCATAATCACTCTTACAGAACACGTTAAAAGCACAGGCCTAGTTTTCTAAAATGGTTTTAGACAAAAGTCACATTAAGCAAAGTGTGACTCAGTAATTTGTCGGCTGAAAATTTAATATCACCAATAGCAACATTTATGGTCTCAGAAGAGACCTCATCCGTTAACCATTCTCGAAGGTTCGGTGGCAAATAGAACCACTGCCCTTGATTCAATTATACCACCCACAGGTCTTTGCTTTATTTTGCTGTTCAAGGGAATTACTGATCCTGTATGACAAAGTTGGCTCCATCATCCTTCGAAGCTACATATGAGCCGATAGGACACAGCACCTTACTGTCCGCTTCACAGCGTATCAGTATCTTCCACAGTGACTCAAGGTTCTCTTTCTCGTGTTCTGTTTCCAGAATCATTTTGATCCTCGTTTTACTTTCTACTGAAATTTTCATGGAGTAGTTCCTTTCGTTTTTGTCTGGTATCTTATAATTCTCTATAGACCATAGAAAGAATCAACACACGAGACTCACCGATGTAAATGAAAATCGAGGCTTTCTTTTGTTCGTGCCTGACAATGAGTAAGACCAGTAAATTGTTTAACGTCTCGAAACACAAACTCAATTTGAAAACGTGCAGTATGGTAGCGACATATGGTGCGGGCATCCAAGGTGACATCAGTTGAAAAAAGCAATGCATAGGATTGTTTGCTCTCGGTATCAGCAACCGCACAACAAGTGTTAATTGGATTGGATTGGATTGGATTGGATTGGATTGGATTGGATTGGATTGGAT
>CAZBCT010000081.1:0-13837 GCA_964490485.1 uncultured Candidatus Brocadia sp.
CACGGTGCGGTAAACATCGTCACTATTGAATTTTTTCAAAAAACTAGATTGTTACAAATTTTGGAAACAATTTTTATAACAGAATACACCGCCCGCCTCCTTTGCGGGGGAGAAGAAATATTATCGTAAAACTTGTTCTCTGTTCTGATCGATAAGCATAGGGCAGGGGAGAGCCATGTCGGGTTTTTGTTGGTAACTACGTTGTGAATTACTAGGATTGGTTCGATGAATGTAAATACGGAAAAGAAAGTCGAGTATGTCTTTAAAGCGCCCAGGGGCACAGAGGATATATTGCCGTCGAAATGGGCTTCATGGAGAAAGCTCGAGGAAGCAGGACGCCATGAGTTTGAACTCTGCGGTTATTATGAAGTCCGCACCCCTGTATTTGAGGATACGCGTTTATTTATCAGAAGTATTGGGGAAGCCACGGATATTGTTGAGAAGGAAATGTATACCTTTTCCGATAGCGAAGATTCAAGCATAACTCTGCGCCCGGAGAGCACAGCGCCTGTTATGCGGGCATATTTAGAGTATGAATTGTATAAGACAAAAAAATTCCAAAAATTTTATTACATTGGTCCGCAATTCAGAAAGGAACGTCCTCAAGCCGGACGGCTCAGGCAATTTCACCAGATGGGGATAGAGGCGGTAGGAGCAACTGATTCCTTGCTTGATGTGGAAACTATTAGTGTGGCAACCAGGATATTTGACCGTATAGGTTTGAAAGGTTATAAGGTCAAGATTAATTCTATAGGGTGTGAGCAATGCAGACCTGTTTTTAGGAATATCCTGAAGGAAAAGCTCTGTGAACATGAAAAGGCGCTATGTGAACTTTGTCAGTCGCGGCTCAGCCGGAATGTATTTCGTATCCTGGATTGCAAAAATGACGGATGTAAAACGATCAGTCATCACATGCCTTCTATTAATGATTATTTGTGTGGTGCATGCCAGTCTCACGCGAAATCGGTAAGAGAAGCCCTTTTGGAGATAGGGATTCCTTTTATTGCAGACGCTCATCTGGTGCGGGGACTGGATTATTACACCAAGACTGTTTATGAAATTACCCACTCGTCGCTGGGTGCGCGTGATGCGATATGCGCGGGTGGACGGTACGATAATTTGATTTCTGATATTGGAGGGCCTTCCATCGGTTCCGTAGGATTTGCTATCGGAATGGAGGCAACGATCCTGGCGCTAGAGAATGTTATGGCGAAGCACAAATCCGTCTCTCAGGAGGTTTGCGGACCGTCACCGTCGATTTACGTTGTCTCCATCAGTGAAGAAACCAAAAAGCATGGTTTCTGTCTGCTCAACGTTCTACGGAAAGCCAACCTTTCCGCTGATTTTGATTATGAAGGAAGAAGCCTGAAGGCGCAGATGCGTACAGCGAATAAATTGGGAGTAAAATATGTTATTGTGTTAGGCCCTGACGAATTGGCACGAGGTGACGTCAAGATCAAGGTGATGGAGACTGGCGAGGAAATTGTTCTGCAACAAAACGAAGTCCCCAAATGGTTCCTGAATAAAAATTTGTCCACCAAGAGTTAGCATAGGTTTAAATTCCCAGGAGATAATTACACTAACATGTCCAAATTGAAACGAACACATACCAGTGGTCAGTTACGCATAACAGACGTGAAATCGGACGTTACTCTTGTTGGTTGGGTAAGCAGCGTTCGTGACCATGGGGGTTTAATCTTTATTGACTTGCGTGACCGGTACGGTATTACGCAGGTGGTTTTCAATCCCAACAGAGGCAAGGAGTTTTATGAGACTGCTGGACAATTGAGACCAGAATATGTTGTGGCCGTACAAGGAGTTGTTTCTGCACGGCCAGAGGGCACCGTAAATCTCAGTCTTGACACAGGTGAAATCGAGGTATACGCAAATACCCTTGAAATACTCAACAAAGCGGAAACCCCGCCCTTTGAAATTACGGATGAAAGTAAGGTGTCTTTGGAGTTACGGCTTAAGCATCGATACCTGGACCTAAGACGCTCTGCAATGCAAAAGCGTCTGATCTTCCGTCACAAAGTCTGTCAGGCAATACGCGAATATCTTGACTCTCTGAACTTTGTCGATATTGAGACACCGGTATTGACAAAAAGCACTCCGGAAGGCGCCCGCGACTATTTAGTGCCCAGCAGGGTCAATCTGGGGAAGTTTTATGCATTGCCGCAGTCGCCTCAACTTTTCAAACAAATTCTTATGGTGGCTGGGTATGACCGTTACTTTCAAATTGTCCGCTGCTTTCGTGACGAGGATCTCCGTGCCCAACGACAACCTGAATTTACTCAAATGGATATGGAAATGTCCTTTGTGGATGAAAATGATATTATTCAGGTCATTGAGGGACTCATGGCCACAATCTTTGATAAGGTTATGGGAAAGAAAATTATCACACCGTTTCCCCGTCTTTCATACCGGGAGGCTATGGCGTCGTATGGCTGTGATGCGCCGGATTTGCGTTTTGGTATGAAACTGAAAGACGTATCTGATATTGTTCAAAGATCGGATTTCAAGGTGTTTTTGGACACGATCAAATCGGGTGGACAGGTGAGAGGTATCAATGCAAATGGCTGCGGGAATTATTCAAGGAAAGATATCGATGATCTAACGGCCTTTGTCGGACAATTTGGGGCAAAAGGACTTGCCTGGTTCAAGGTAGAGGAAACCGGTTTGTCCTCCTCGATCACGAAATTTTTTCCGGCAGAAACCCAGGAAAAGCTGCACGAACACATGGAAGCGAGAAAGGGCGATTTGCTCCTTTTTGTTGCCGATAAACCCAGGGTGGTCTCCCAGTCGCTTGCGCAACTCCGTCTCCATCTTGGCCAGAAAAACAAACTTATTAATACCAGCGTATTCAATTTTTCATGGGTTGTGGATTTTCCCTTATTTGATTATAATGAAGAAGTAAAACGTTATGAAGCCCTTCATCATCCGTTTACTTCGCCTCATCCTGACGACCTTCCCGTTCTGGAAGAGAAACCTTTAGAGGTGAAGGCACGAGCGTATGACCTTGTGCTCAATGGTGTTGAACTTGGCGGCGGTAGTATTCGTATACACACACCCGCGGTTCAAAAAAGAGTCTTCCGCTTGCTTGGGATTGATGAGGAGAGTGCTTCCATAAAATTTGGATTTTTACTTGATGCGCTCAAGTATGGCGCTCCTCCCCATGGTGGAATTGCACTGGGCGTTGATCGCATGGTTACGTTGCTGTTACAGCTTGACGATATCCGCGAGGTTATTGCATTTCCGAAGACGCAGAAAGCTACCTGTCTCATGACAAATGCGCCATCGGAAGTCGATGCACAACAACTGAATGAACTGGGCATACGGCTGGTGCAGTAAAAGAGGTTGGGTTATCGCAGTATCATGTAAAATCTTTCTTTTCCCGTACGCTTTTTACATCACCCCTTCGCTCGACTTGATAGGGAAATGTGGTGCGGCTGTGCTGTGTTACAAATAATCCTTTTCATGAAACAGAGAGAATTCCATGAGACGACAAATGACCTTGCTGCTTATTGGTGCTGCTTTCGTGATACTTCTGATCTCCATCAGTTTTCTTATTTACATAAAACGATTACATCGCTCTGCTGCTCATTTTCAAACAGTTGGGGAATATGTACAACAGGGCAAACTGGATGAGGCTATTGCTGTGTTGAAGGAATCCCTGAGTAAAAATCATTTTAATGCAGAGGCACATGCTGCCCTCGGTATGATTTATAACAAAAAAGACCTCCTTGACGAAGCGTTAGCAGAGCTTAAAACAGCTCTAAGCATACAGCCTGACCTTATCAATATTTATCAGGAGATGTACCTGATTTATAAGAAAAAAGGGATGGAAGACGAAGCAAACAGTGCGTTGGCTTCTTATGAAAAACTCAAGGGAAGCAAATAACATTTTTTTGTGTAGTTCAGACAAAAGGATTCGTATGTTAAACATGAAAAAATTATTACCCCTAATCTTAGCTATGGTTACCCTCACCGGTATCTTCTCTTTGCAACCCCTTTTCGCTGACCGTGACGACGAGGCAAACAGATGCTATCTGGATGCATACAATCTATATAAACTCGGGAAACTGGACCAATCCCTGGAGATGTTGAAGAAGGTAATAGAAATTAATCCGGATCATGCTGAAGCGCACTTTGGAATGGGAAGCATCTATTTCAGGCAAAATATGTTTGATGATGCCGTTAAGGAATTTACCAAGGTTACTCGGATTAAGCCGGAATACGTTGAGGCATACCAAAGGCTGTGGCTGGCATACAAGAAATTAGGCATGAACGATAAGGCTGAGGAAGAGCTGCAAAAATACAAAAAATTGATAGAGGAACGCATGCAAAGTATGGTAGGAGGCTCTCCACAGGTAGTAAAGCCGGTGACACCCCCAAAAAGGGAAGAGCCGGAAGAAAGACCGGAATCTGAAGAACCAGAACCGTCGGAGACAAAGGTAGAAACTTCCCAGCCTGTTGAGGCAAGGCAACCAGAAACGGCTGACCTTGATACCCGGGTTACTGAATCGAGAATTCCGGAAAAAGAGACAGAAACGGATAGACCCGTTGTCGAAAAACCAGCAGCACCTGTGCATGAGGAAGCTCCACCGCCTTCAAGCAGTAGACCTTCCGTGTTGGAAACAAGAAAGACTGATGTATTGGAGACGACAAAGCAGCTTAAAAAACGTTACACGGAACCTACAGAACCGCCTGAAGAAACGAAATACGAACCGGAGGGTGAGTCGGGATATAAGTCTCCTTACATTAAAGTGGATAAAAAAAACCCGAAATATAAACATCTTTTCAAACCGTTTAAGAAATTTAGTTCAATCTTTTTTAAAAATCCTTTTAAAAAGAGTACTGAAAAATGGAAGGGGACGTATGTAGGAAAGCTTATGAAAGGCATTCTTTACTACGTGGTTAGTATACAAATCTGGCTGTGTATCGTCGCCATTTTAGGCATCTATTTCGTGAAAAGGAAAGGGTTGTGAAAAAATGTCCTTCGTGTGCAGAAGAAATCAGGAATGAAGCAATTAACTGCCACTTTTGTGGCAAGTTTTTAACCCCAACCGTCACGGGTAAGACAAAGCTGTATACTCAGACAATACCAGAGGCCGGATCACAACAAAAAATACACGCACCACCATCAGGAAAGTCGAAAACTGATGCACCCTGCAAGCGCACGGCGGTGAACGAAAAGACGGTTACCACTCCAGAAAAATCCCTGCACGCCGTCAAAAAGAAAAAAGACTGGATCCTCATAATAGCCATTATTGTATTTGGAATTTTATTGCTGGTAATACAATTTAGTAAGCAGCTAGGCATCAAGGGGTTTCCGTAAGACAAAACCCAGTTTATCCGCCGTTATCGAAATAAAGGTAAATCCTTTGATTCAGAAAGCAGGGTGGTTACGATCTGATTTACGCTATCTGCTTCACCCCCAATATAACGCACCTTATTTTCCCGATCCAGCACAACAATCGTGGGTATCATTTGAATATTATAGAGTGAAGGGAGCATTCCTTTCCACCGCTTCCCGTCAAATATCTGTGGCCATTCCACCGTTTCCTGTTTTGTAAAACCACGTAGATCCTCAATATCATCGTCAAGGCTTATACCAATGAACTGTACTCCTTTATTCTTAAATTTATTATACATCTTTTTGAATTTAGGAAACTCCTGCAGACAGGTGTCTGCCCATGTTGCCCAAAAATTCAGAATGGTGATATTCCCTTTGTATTTTGACAGGTCGACCGAGGTTCCCCGAAAATCCACAACATTAAAGAGTGGGGCATCCATGCCAACCCGTACCATACCACTCATCTCATGGCCAAAGGAATCGGCAGCCCTGGGCTCAATCTGCCGCAACTCCGTGACGGTCTCTCTTGCTGCAGTGATATCCCCCAGCGCTACAAGGGATTTTGCCTTAAAATATAAGGTTCTCGCCTTAAAATTTCGATCTATTTCTCCTTGTTTTAATACCATGTCAAAAGAAGTAATGGCATCTTTAAAATTATTTATTTCATAATAAACCGCGCCAATGTAAAATCTTGCCTGTAATGCCTCATCTGTCCTGGCGTATTTGTCGATTAATGCGTTGAGGTCTTTTAGTGCCTCTTCGTAATATTTCTTTGCATCCTTAACCTTCATTTCCGTCAAGCCATTTAGATTTTTTCTTATTATCTCTAACTGTTTTGTCGCATTTGGGTCGTGCTTCAGCTCATCCGCAAGCGCTGTATGTCCAGCCCACAGTAAAAAAACGGATATCATTGCAGTGCAAACCAGATATGTTCTTTTTCCCATAATTACCAACTCCCCGTAAATTCAAACTGTTCTCTCTTAAAATATGCCGTGTATGCCTATTATACCTACCATTGACTTAACATGTTAACACGAATATATCGTACATTCAAGAGTCATTTCGTGTGAGTGATGTCATTTTGTATCGGCAATAGTTTGCGAAAGAGGGCGCAAAAGGGGAGAGGTGACACGATCTAACCGGCAAATTCTGATGTGATAAAAAGAATTCTGAACGAAATATAAATTTACATTGCAAATGTATTGGCTTTCATCTTAAAATTTGACAGTGTAAACATCCGTATGGATCTTTCGTGAAATAGTAAGGAGTGGAGAAAATATGAATAAAAAGACTTTGACCTCAATCTTTTGGGTCTTGATGAGTGTTGTGCTGTTTGCCGGTGATTCGTTTGCGAACTCCCTGAAGCTTGACGTAAAAGAGCATGTGCTGAAGAATGGTCTAAAATTGCTTATGCTGGAAAAACATGACGTGCCAATCGTGTGTGTCCGCATTAATTATAAGGTGGGGTCTGTTGATGAACGGCCTGGGATCACGGGCGTTTCTCACCTCTTTGAACATATGATGTTTAAAGGTACAAAGATATTTGGAACGAGGAATTATGCTGCCGAAAAACCCTTGCTTGATACAGAGGACGATTTGGTTACGAAACTCTGTGATGAAAAAGGCAAGGAAGAGACCGCTGATACGAAGAAAGTCGAATCCCTCGGAAAGGAGTTGGAAGAGGTAAGAAAAAAACTCCGGGATTTAGTGGTAAAAGACGAGGTCTTCTCGCTCTATTTGCGCCACGGGGCTTCCGGACTTAATGCTGCAACGAGTACTGATGGCACCTATTATTTCTGCGACCTTCCTGCAAATAAGCTGGAATTATGGGCATTTATTGAATCAGACCGCATGAAAAATCTTGTACTTAGGGAATTTTACTCTGAACGTGACGTCGTCATGGAAGAGCGGAGACTGAGAACTGAGAATAGCCCAATGGGGTTGTTGGTTGAACAACTTAATGCTGTGACCTTTATTGCACATCCATACCGTTGGCCCACGATTGGATGGCGATCCGATGTACAGAATATTACCAAGTCAGATACGGAAGAATATTTCAAGCGATACTATGCCCCCAATAACGCCGTGATTGTCATGGTGGGCGATTTTAATCCTACTGAGGCAGTAAAATTGGTAGAAAAATACTTTGGTGATATTCCTGGCCAATCAGCGCCGCCAAAAGTAAAAACCGTGGAACCGGAACAAAAGGGGGAGCGGAGGGTCGAGATTGAGTTTGAGGCAAATCCTTATATAGCAATTTCGTATCACATCCCTGCCGTTGGTCATCCTGATCTGTATGCGCTGGATATTCTAAGTTCTCTTCTTTCAGAAGGCAGGACCGCCAGGTTATATAAATCCTTAATTGAGGATAAACGCATTGCCGTCATGGCTCACGCTTATAATGGCATCGGCAAATATCCTGACACATTTACTTTTATTGCCGTACCACGGGCGCCCCATACGGTCGCAGAGGTGGAATCTGCATTTTATGAAGAAATAGAAAAACTAAAGAAATCACCTCCCACGGACTGGGAAGTGCAAAAGATTAAAAACCAATTAGAGGCCGATTTCATCCGTGATCTTAATTCAGCCTCCGGCCTGGCAAATGAAATAGGGCAGTTTGAAGTTCTTTCAGATTGGCGATACATTAATACCTTTATGGACAAGCTGACACAGGTGACGGCAGAAGACGTAATGCGGGTTGCAAATAAATATCTGACGAAGAACAACCGTACCGTGGCGATATTAGTGAAAAAAGAAAATGACAACAAAGCGAAAGAAACAAAGGGAGCGAAGACTCCGGAAAAGCCAACCAGTGCCAATTGAAACGAGTATTTCCGGGTATTATCAAATTACACCGCGGAAGAATTGAAACGAGGGAGATAGAAACGTGAACAAAAAAATGTGTTTTGCATTTCCAATTGCATTGATGATATGCGTGTTTACTGTTATTTATTCAGTCAACCTTTTTGCACAGCCCCAGGGACATGAGCATGTGGTAACTCCTCCTGTGGGGAAGCCGGAGTCGGAAGGAGCGAGGATTGTTTCTGGATTTAAATTCAAACCACTCAACTTTGTTCCTCCAAAGGTGGATAGGGTTGTCCTGGAAAATGGCATGATTGTGTATCTGCTGGAAGATCACGACCTGCCATTGTTTAATGTCACCGCACGTATCAGGACCGGCGAGGTTTATGAGCCGCCGGAAAAAGCCGGGTTAGCAAGTTTAACTGGATATGTGCTGAGGAGCGGAGGCACGATATCGATGCCGGCCGAAAAAATGAACGAGGAACTCGAATCTATGGCTGCCTCTGTGGAAACCTCCATCGACCGCGAATCGGGAAGCATAAGCCTGTCTGCACTCAAAAAAGACATTGATAAAGGCCTGAAAATCTTTGCCGATGTGGTCATGAATCCCGCATTTCCCGATGAGAAGATCAAGATGAGAAAAGATGAAGTCATCGAATCGATCCGGCGTGAAAACGATAATCCGTCACAAATTGCACAGAGGGAATTCCGCAGGATTATGTATGACAGCAAGCATCCTTACAGCAGAAAGGTGGAAGGAACCCTGGAAACCATAGAGAAAATTACCCGCGATGACATGGTCTCGTTTCACAGGAAATATTTCCATCCGAATAATATTATACTTGGGATATCGGGGGACTTCAACAAGGACGAGATTATCAGAAAACTCAATGCCGTATTTACCGGATGGAAAAAGGAAGAAATTCGTTTTCCGGAAGTACCTAAGGTTGAAAGCCGGTTCGAAAAGTCAGTGAACTATGTATACAAAGATATTAATCAGGCGAATGTAATTATGGGGCACCTGGGCATTCAACGCAAGAGCCCTGACTATTTTCCCGTTATGGTCATGAATTTTATCCTGGGAGGCGGTAGTTTTACTGCCCGTATTCCGGGCAGAATTCGTTCGGACGAAGGGCTTGCCTATTCTGCTCACAGTGCATTCCAGACGGCACGTGATCTGGGCATTTTCTTTGTCGCATGTCAAACCAAGTTGGAATCAACGAACCGCGCCATCTCAATTGCGTTGGAGGAATTAGAGAAGATTCGCAAGATGCCTGTTAATCAAGAGGAATTAGTCCAGGCAAAGGAAACCTTCATGAACCAGTTCATCTTCAGGTTTACGACGAGCGCCAGTATCGTTGCGCAAAAAGTCGATATCGAATATGAGGGATTACCCATGAATTATCTTGAAACTTATCTGGAAAATGTGCAGGCCGTTACCCGCGAAGACATTCAGCGGGTTGCCACGAAATACCTGCATCCAGACGCGATCAAGATTCTCGTCGTGGGTGACAGGGAAAAGTTCGATAAACCGCTGGATAGTTTTGGAAAGGTCAACGTCATCGAGTTGAAATAAAAGAGATGGAAATTAAGACTGTTATCATAAATATCCCCGAGGGTGCCAATATTATCATTGGGCAAACTCATTTTATTAAAACGACGGAAGACTTATATGAGATCATGGTTAATTCCGTACCCGGCATCAGGTTCGGGATTGCCTTCTGTGAGGCCTCCGGCCCATGCCTCGTCAGGGCAGAAGGAAATGACACGGCACTTCAGGAGGTGGCGATTCAGAATGCGCGAAACATCGCTGCCGGCCATACCTTTGTCATCCTCATGAAAGAGGCATTTCCGGTGAATGTGCTAAACGCCGTCAAGTCGTGTCCGGAAGTATGTTCCATTTTTTGTGCAACTGCCAATCCGGTGCAAGTCTTAGTGGCGGAAACAGAGCTGGGCAGGGGAGTACTGGGCGTCGTTGATGGTTATTGTCCGAAGGGTGTTGAGGGCGAAAAAGACATCCAAAATCGGAAACAGTTCCTCCGTAACATCGGGTACAAATTATAGTGTTATAACCCTTTGTTATCCTGATCCGGACAGTGCGGAACAAAAATATTTTAGATTTACGACTTGGGATTTACGATTTAAAATCTTACATGGCAAAATTTCAAATTGTAATTTCTTCTTTAATTTTATCATTTTCCCCCTTGATTGGTTTTGGATTGGTTTCTTTTATCTCTCTTTTGCGCCTTTTTTACCGCATCGGCTGACGCCCTTTGTAAGAAGTCACTTCTTGAGAGTAACGAATACCTCATTGCCTGGGTGCGTATCGGATTTGCCGCGCCTTTTTTACTCTTACTTTTGCCGTTCATAGAAATTCCCAGGCTCGACAACCATTTTTTCTTTGCAATGCTTCTGCTATTTCCTCTAGAGATCATTGCCCTCATTTTGTACATGAAAGCGATTAAGATATCGCCTTTATCCATCACTTTGCCATTCCTTGCATTAAGCCCGATCTTTATGATCTTTACTTCAGACATCATCCTGGGAGAACGGCTGGATCGATACGGAATCATAGGTATCGTGCTTACTGCCCTGGGGGCATATCTGCTGAATGTAAGAACCACCAGGAAAGGCATATGGGAACCTTTTAAAGCCATACGGCGGGAACGCGGCTCACTGTATATGATTATTGTAGCTTTTATCTATAGCATTACGTCAAACTTAGGGAAAATGGCTGTATTGCATTCCAGTCCGCTCTTTTTTGCTGCAACGTATCTCCCCATCCTTTCCGCAATTTTCTTTCCTGTGCTTTTATGGAAGAATCATGGTAAAATGAAACAACTAGGTTCCCATGTTACCCTGTTTAGCCCGATTGGGTTTGCCATAGCCCTTGCAACCATTACCCATTTCCTTGCAGTAAATCGTGCGGAGGTTGCCTACGTTATTTCAGTAAAGCGTATGAGCCTCCTCTTTGGCATAATCTACGGCGCTTTTTGGTTCAGAGAGACGAATATCAGGGAGCGTCTCATTGGGAGCACGGTCATGATTGCCGGGGTAATTATCATTACCTTATTTTAAAATGAACAAAATTGTTGAATGTGTCCCAAACTTCACCGAATGTCGTATCACAGGTAATAGACCCGTCGGGATTTAGCACTAAGTACCAATATTATAGCTACTGTGAGTTGGTGAGACATAAGAGGATAAGTGACAGCAGGGGATATGGGAGTGAGAAGATTTGGGGGGAATCGGATATTAAAATGCGTATATAAGATGGCAGGGCATTCGGCCTTAAAGGGTAAGAGTGGTTTAAGGAACTATTACGATTCTTTACAGATGAAAGGTATCAGTCATGACAATGCCTATAACGCCGTATGTCGTAAAATAGCGGCCATATCGTTAAGTGTGTGGAGGAAGCGTGAGAAATATGATGACAGGCTGATCACCAGCAATATGAGGAATGCATATATTTGATGGTACGGCAACAAGCTATAGAGGATTCGTAGACTGTAGAATTATGAGGAATCTCAATTCTGTTTCTAGTCAGTGTTTCAACCACGAGACTGCTGGTCTTGGATCATCTGGAGTGACTAATGGAGGAGTCTCTTTCTGCGCTGTCAACACAGACAATGATGTGCCAATAATTATACGGGGCCACGCTTCCGTCGACACAAATTCACCAACGCTATTACATGCATTCGCGGAGGTTAATTATATCCCATGAAGATAATAAAATTGCTCATTCTTGTTGTTTGTTTTGGTTGGACAAACCATGTTAGAGCAAACAATTTCTATCTTAATTTTACCGGCGGGAGCGACTCAAATCACGGTTCTACAACCTCAACCGCATGGAAAACATGGGATAAAATACGGTCTTATGGTGCAAAATCCAACTATCAGCCTGGAGATACCATCTCCCTGCTAAAGGGTGATACATGGACGCAAGGCGTGTCGTACTGGAATGCGCTTGGTAATGGAGGGACAAACACTCCTATCATACTTGGGAGCTGGGGCACATCATCGACAAGGCCAATTATTGAAGCTACTCGTGGTGCGAATTATTGTATTAGTTTCAGAAACATGTCGTATTGGACAATTCAAAACATTATGTTTGCTAATGCGGACTGGGCTTGCATTTTGTTGTTGCCAGAAAGTAGTAACATGACAAACATCAAAGTGCTCAATTGTGAAGTAACATCAAATGTTATTCCGTTTCATTATGTGCGAGTTGGAAACTTAGACGTACAAGAAATTACCAACGTAGAATTTGGGTCAGTGACAATTCACGGCACGTCCACATGGTATCCGGGAAACGTTGACCTCCTAAATTTTGAAAGAGTTAAAAGCAGTGTGTGGGTGCATGATTGCTTTGGTTATATAGGTAGTAGTGTTGGTTCTCTTTCGGACATTGCCGGTGGTGACGGTCACATTTTTGAGTATAATAAGGCGCACAATATAGGCAACCTTGTTAAGTTTCATGGCCAGCAATATGCTGTAACCAATGCAACGAGCAGGTATAGCTTGTTATATGATGTGCCACAAGGCGTCATGATAAACAATATTGGCATAATTATGGAAGAGATGCAAGATTCTTATGTATACAATAACACTGCTTATATGGGGACAAGTAGCGTAGCTGCCGGTCTAGTATGGGATAAGCCGGAAAATATTGGTCATACCAAAAATCTTGTTATACAAAACAATATATTTTATGGAAGCAGGCTGAGCGAAGCAGCATTTAAAATCAGCGGAACAACGACGCAATCTCAGTTCAACGGCAGTACGACTTGCAACCATAACCTTTATTACAAAACAAATGGAAGCGCAATAAAATTAGAATACGAAAAAGTAGCCATCAATAATGGTAGCGGTTCTTCCGCATGGCAGGCTGATCATCCGGGAGATTTGTTTGTTGATCCGTCATTTGTTAATCCTTCTGCCGACGATTATCATTTGCGTTGGAACTCTCCTTGCATTGATGCTGGCATAGTGGTCAACGCAACGCATACACAATCGCTTGACCTGGACAAAAACCCTATCTACGGAACTCCTGATATTGGCTGTTACGAATATCAACCGCCATTCACCATGGGTACAGACGCGATAGACACAACCGGAACAATCCGAATGTACTCCAATGGAAAATGGAGGTACAAGACGGGAACAAGTTCCGGTGCGCTTGCAAAGCTTGATATATACCAAACGGCAGGCAGGCTGACAGGCACATATAGCCAATGGCTTGATTTAAGCTTTACCTCGTGGACGGCAAACCAAAAGGTGTGGACTGAAACGCCAGGTTCCGGAACGAACACAACTCATGTTGTATCGGGACTGACAAATGGCTCTGCCTATGCTGTCCAGGTAAACGGGGCAACACAAACGACAAAGGTTGCAAGCGGAGGCTCTATATCATTTGCTTATACCGGCAGTTATTCGCCAAGCGTAACGTTTGGCGTTATGACTATCCCTGCAAAGACAGCTACAACTACTGATATTGGCTCTATGAAGGCATCTGGAAATGGGTCTATAACATGCAACAATTAAGACATGCGATATATATCGTTGTCTCTGTTTTTGTAACACTGTAGCTTTTTGAAAAACACTTTTTTCTGTAGGTGCGCACCTGCAGGTATTCACACGCAATAAAAATAAATCCGCTCGTTCGGCAAGGCTCAC
>CAZBCT010000082.1:0-13735 GCA_964490485.1 uncultured Candidatus Brocadia sp.
GGTAACATTTCAAGACCTGCCGGAAACATTCCGCAGCCGGGTCATCGATGCGAGAATGCATTCTGAGGGTGAGAAGGATCGTTTACTTGCCGTTCTCTTATCTACCAGATGGAACAAGGCAGAGGCGGCCAGAAAGCTCAGTTGGTCCAGAATGACCCTCTACCGGAAGATGGAAAGGTACCAAATCAGTCGGGTAAAAAGTAATATGGTCACCTGTCCATAAAGCAACAAAGCCGCACCAAACTCCCCTTTATCGGAAGAGTTTTGATGCTTTATCACCCCTTTATTCCCTCCTTGCGAAGGAGAGGACAAAGAGTGGTTTCTTTGATTGCGGCTATGCCACACGGTATCAGTTTGAACACTTATCGTTCACGAAATTCACGAACAAGATCGACAATCTCTTTTGTGGAAAGATTGGCATTACTGCCTCCCACATCAAGCGGTGATTTTTTTGCAGAAACCGGTTTTACAACAAATGTAGAACCACCTTTCCTTTTGATCAGCACTTCACCTTCAGATCGGGCCTTTTCAAGTACCGATGATAACTTTTGGCGTGCCTCCGAAAATGTAGATGCCGTCATAACTATATCTCTCTGATTTTTACATCAGCTTGCCTTGCTGTCTTTAGTAAACTTTCAACGAGAAAAATCAGGACAACGTTATGTTTTAATCGAACTTACGTAAAAAGTGTAGGCGAAGGGAAGTACGACGGGGCATATTTGTTGAGGACGAACCGGAGGGATTTAACGGAGCAGGAAATATGGAGTCTTTACATAATGCGGACGAGAGTAGAGAGGGCGTTCAGGGATCTCAAGAGCAATCTTGGTTTGCGACCGATCTATCATCAGAAAGAACACCGGGTAGACGCACATCTATTTATCTCTGTACTTGCATACCATCTCTTACCTGCAATTGAGCACACTTTGAGAGAGAAGGGAGAGACAAGAAGTTGGAATACGATAAAACAAATATTGCAGGCGCATCAGGTAGTAACCGTAGTCCTGCCCGATGCGGACGGTATCCATATACATCATGTTAGGGTCGCAACCGAAGTGGAGGCAGCACAAGGGGAGGTATACAAAAAACTCGGAGTCGATCCACATGCTATAAAAAGAAAGCGGATAACCTCCAAAAAAGCAGCTTTGTAGTGAGGAAGATATTTGAAGACCCTTGAATATCACTTACTTATGCGCTTAAATGCGTAACTTAGGCTAAGCCAGGATGTCTAAGAGGCCCTTTTGTGTTTCTACGGATGTTTTCAAGGCAACGGCGTTGGCGGAAAAGAGGTGTTTGGCGCTTATCTGTCTGAGAATTTCTTCGTTAATGTCTACGTTTGATGCCTCACCGATAGCCCTATTTGCATGCTGATATATCGGGAATGGCTCGTCTCCTTCCGTGATATTGACGGTAACCCTGACATGATTATCTTCGCTCTGGCTGGCACGCTGTTTTTTAAACCCGTCGGTATTCATATTTGCGACATTGTGCGCCGATACGCTCAACATATGTAACGCTGTCTGTATACCGGAGACCGAAGAGCTGAAAGATAATGACATAACCGCCTCTCTCAATAGTTTTCTCTGCGACAATAAGGTACTGCCGTATTATCGGTAAAATCAACGATATTTTAAGAAATTCGACCAGGGATGACGTGTGTTTACCAATCCCGGTTTCTGTGGTGTTATTGCAGAGGACAATTAAAATCCGGCAAGAAAATCTATCGTTCTATCCTTGATTATCTGAAAAAGGGATTGGTATATTTTTCGATACCCACGGTGGTTATGGGGCCATGGGCGGGAAAGACCATGGTTTCGTCCGGCAAGGAGAAGATATGCTTGCGGATATGATCGATCTGGCGCTTGGCTTCTGTTAGTGAACCTGTGCCACCGACCGTACCGCAAAAAAGGGTGTCACCGGTAAACACACAACCGGATACGTAGTACGAGATGCCGCACGGTGTGTGCCCCGGTATGGGGAGTGCCTGAAATCGTAAGTGCCCGACGTCGATGATCTCGCCGCCCCGCAATGCATGGCTGACGGCATCGACCTCACCCCCTCCGGCATAGCTTTGTAACTGATAGCGGGTGGTGAACTCAGTCAATCCTTCAGTGTGGTCCCAGTGACCATGTGTGACAAAAAGATACCGCAGCAGGATTTGCCGTTCCTGAACGAAGTCCTCAATTTCTTTGCTAAAACCTCCCGGATCGATAAATGCCCCGATCCGGGTGTCGGGATCGGCTACCAAATAGCCGTTAATCGGGAAGCTCCCTACCGTAAAGCGCCTCAATATCAGATCATTCATCATGTTTTCGTTGGGTATTTACAATTTAATTACGCTGAGTTGCACCAGCTAATCGTATCGAATCCTCTCCAAGTTAACAGCCTGGTGAATATCGGTATCAATCCACTTCGTATCGATGAGTCTGGCCTTATGGAATACCGATTCGGCAAGCGTGCACTTCTCAAAAGTGCAGCGAATGAAGGTTGCCGCCCGGAAAATGGCCTTTTGCAAGCAACATCCCACGAACGTTGTTTCAAGAAAGACCGCAGAGGGAAAACGAGTAAAAAAATAATCCTCTTGCTCAAACCGGCAGTTTTGCCACCAAGTGCCGCTGAAGGAGACCTCGCTGAGCTGGGACCCCTGGAGTTTGCAATGAGAAAAAACAGAGAGGCCAAACGAACTGAGTTCTCCCTTCGTCTCCTCAAACGTGCATCCGGAGTAATGACTGCCGGCAAGAAAAGAATTCCGGACTTCTAACCCTGACCATGAGCAGTTCTCATAATATCCCTGGTCACCAAGGACGTGGTCAAGGGAAAAATTCTGAAAGCGGGTGCCCTGTGCACGGAGATAACGGCAACGCCCATCCCGTAGCGCGAAGGACTGAATCGTGCTACTTATCAGATGTCTGTTAGAGAAATCCGCCTGCGTCAGGTTTATCCCTGAAAGGGTTTCCTGAATAAATATCATTCTGTCCTGATCTATGTTTGCTTCCATATGAGTTACGATTAGATTCTTATTTGCGAGGTTTCCTGCCTCTTAGATATTTTTGATAACGCACTTCACCGACGCATTCGCTTCCCACGGGACATTTTTCAATGCAGCTTTCTGGTACTTCACGCTGCACCGTTTTCCCACAACTCTCGCAGGTAAACTCATGCTCGAAACCCGCCACCGATGCAGTGCCTCTTGTATGGCAATGCGGGCAGAGCACGTCAATAATCTCTACCCTCTTGACTTTTTCCGCACCCGGACACTGAAAGATATTTGGCTTTTTAAATCTCTCTGTGGATGGTGGATGGCCAGTCCTTATCTTTGAAATGGTTTGGGCAGCTAAAATACGAAGCGGCATGCGCTGTTCTTTCCCTAAGAATTCCTGAAGCGCTTTTATGGCTTCCCGATTCCCTTTTCCAATCCTGCCAATCTCTTCAAGGGTCTCCTTCACCTTGTCGGCATTCTTACTATACAACCCCTGTAAAAACGGCTTAATATTGGTAATGTTGGGGATAAGGTCTTTCATGATGACACGATGGCAAAATATCCCTGTTTATGAGAAGGTTCGTTCCAAGATGGGAAAATACGGTATTTTCTGCAACAGGTCAAGAAAAATTTCGGAAAGAAGCACAAGCCTGGATAAGACATTCTATGTCTACAATACTACGCCATTGCTTGGGCTGACAATTGTTTCTGCGGGCAAAGTTATTAAATACATTAACATCTTAAGAGATGAATTTTTACCTTTTCGGCAAAAATATTTTTTTTCAATGTCCAGAATTTAGCCTTTTACAAGGCTAATAAGACAATTTTATTAATGCCCAGCTTTAGGCATTCTTCCGATTTATTCGGGTTAGGACATCTTGTGGGTTATTTTGCAAACCGGATATTTTGGACAACCCCAAAACTGTCCGTATGGTCCTTTGCGTTTGATCATCGCCAGCTCATGCTTTGGACAAATAGGAGTTCCCTCACTGGTTGTTTCCTTTTTCGCCTTTCGCAATTCTCCAACCTGCCTGTTAATTTTGATTATCTCCTCTTTGCTTTTTGGCTTCGCACCAAGTTTATGACTGCCAATCAAACATAAGGTCCATAAGCCTCCATAAATACTTTTATCTGTCCAGTACCACGCGCCTGACTCTCGGCAAAATTCACACCTCTGCAGTTTATTTTCTCCGATCTTGCCTAGATTCCTGTCTAAGTTTAAGAACGTCATCATTTGTTGCGCGGTTTCTTTACCCTCAAAGCGGCGCATTATTTCGTGGCTATCTCTTTGCGACAAGATATTTAAGCTACCCTCCCACACCATACTTCGATCAATAATTGCTAATTTTCTGTGAATATGTCCAGTGAACAGTAGAACAGTAATACCCATTTTCTCAAAGTTTCTAATCTCGTTTGACGCTTGATATTTCATTCCAGAGTCATGCTCTTTCGGTTGCCTAGTCAAAACAAAAATCTTCACGTCTTTATTTATCAAATGCTCAAAAACAGGAGTAAAAGTACGCACACGCTCTGTCGTTATGTAAGGACTGTCAATAATCACTTCTTGTTTTGCGCCAAGCAGGTCTCTTATAAAGTTTTGATAAAAATCGCTCTGGTCGAATAATCGCGATTTTTCAAAATCTCCTGCTAGATTATTGGTGTTGTTAATCTGCTTCAACCATTTTTCCGTATTTTCGCTCACAGAATATTTAGGAAGTAAATCTTCCGAAGAAATGATGGGGAAGTCGTATTCGTGACAATACTGAATAAACTTGCGAAACAAAGACGTTAAGCTGTGTTTTTTCTCTATAGTTTGAATATCAGCAATTACAATGCACTTTTCTTTTGCGCGCGAAAAAGCGACATTAAGCAATTTTTCATCATCGCCACCCTCGCTTTGATCATCAGTTAATTTTGTAGGCTGTGGCATTGTGGTATCAAAAATGATTATTTGCTTCTCTCCGCCCTGAAAACGATGAACAGTATCTGCTTCAATTTCCTTGCTAAGATGTTCATCCTCTACAATTTTCTGTATTAGATTTATCTGTGACCGAAACGGAGAAATTATGCCGACACTTTCGTAGCCATTTTCAACGGCTTGCTTCGCAAGTGAAACTGCCAGCAATGCCTGATAAAGATTATAGTAAGAACCACTACCAGTCCGAATAGGCAACGATCCGATTTTACTCGTGTCATATATTCCAACATGCGCATTTTCTAGAGGTGATTTTGACAATCGTTCTTTGCCGTTGTTTAATGTATTCTCTGCCGAATCAAGCTCAAATTGCTTTCCGCTTTTGCCATACACAAATGCATTAACAACGCCAGCAATGTCGGGGTGCATCCTGTATTGAATTTTCAATTGTTCCAACCAATCAGGCTTAATGCCAGAACGAATTGCCGAAAATATACCAGAAACCTCAAAAACATCTTTTTTTAACCATTTCTCTACAAAAAATTCCTCTTTCCTGACTTCTTCTTCTGATTTTTCTTTGCGCCTTAAAACTTTGTGCTTTGCGATAGGCGGCAATTGATAAAAATCCCCAACAATCACGACTTTCTGCTTCGCTAAACCCGCTGCACACCAAAGGGCAGGTAGTGGCGCCATGGATGCCTCGTCTATCACAACACTATCATATTCACGATTCAAAATAACTTGCGAGCTGTAACTTTTTGTAAGTGTTGTGGCGATAACCTTTGCTTCTTTAATAAGTGTGTTGGGTAATTCATCAAGTTGCTTTATTAATAGATCTCTCTGTTCTTTAAGGTTTTTTAATTTGTCATTAGCCTGTTCAACTATCTTTTTATGCTGATCTTGGTTTTCTCCTTGCAATTCGATTTCAAGCTCTTGCCGTTCACGAATAAATCTTTGAATTTTTGCTTTTGCGTTTGTTACAGTTTGGATATACACGGAAATCTTTTGTGTTTCCATGTCCTTTTGAATCAATAATGAACTTTTTTGACGAGTAAGCTTTTCTAGATTCAAGCCTGAAAAAAATCTGCCCCAAGTACTTTTTGATTGGTATTCCCGCATTTTTGCTTCAGTATTTGATAGTTGATTTTCAATATTGCTCAATAAAGATTTGACAGCAACTACTCCGGTTTCTTTACTTGAAATATCACCTTTGATGTTTTCTTCTTCCTTTCTAAGTGTCTCTTTTTTTTGAAATTTTTTAATGATATTTTCCGATTTTGAAGCAACTATGGAAATTTCATCTAAGCGCTTTGTTAATGCTTCAATCTCATTTTTGATTGGCGATCCCTTCTTTTCCAAAACAATTTCGGGCACAACCATTTCATACGCTTTGAGGTCGGGTTTTTGTATTGCACCTTCACGCAAAAATTTTCCATCACGATAATCATCGGAGCTTTCAAGATGTCTCGCCACATTTAAAAGCGCGCCATCTGTTGCTATATTTGTATGAGCGATTAAAAGCACACTCAAATTTTTAGACAAAAAGCCTTCAATCAGACGGGCAATTGTTTGAGTTTTGCCAGTTCCTGGCGGTCCCCAAATAAAAGAAACTTCGCTCCCTAACGCTAGCTTTATCGCGCTTTCTTGAGATGAGTTGGGCAGTTCAGAAACAGAGGAGTGTGGTATTTGATAGTCTAACGAAGCAATACTTGCGGGCTTCAACTTGAAAAGTTTTTCTGCTAAATCTGTGAATTGCAGTTCTCCATCATGAACCTTTTTAAGTTTTTCGTAGAGAAGTTGAAGCAAATAATAGCTTGAAATAATTAGTCTAGCTTCAGGGATCGTTACCTCAATATTTTTATCAAGCTCGACTTGAATACTTTTGTCATTGATAGCGATGACTCTCCCATTAGCATTCTCGCTTCTCACCCTCACTTCAACACGGGTGTACGGTTCGATATTTTGAAAAAATTCTAAAGCAAATTCGTAAATATAGACATCTCCAACACTATTGAGTAATTGGCCATTTTTTATTCTCAATTGAGTGCTTCCCTCGTGCCGCAAATATTCAATATTTGCTTCAAGAGCCAAAAGCATTTCTTTGATATAATTTTCCATAATCAAATAATAAGGTCGTTCGCCTTAACTCCGAGTGTATTAGCGATTTTCTCAACATCTTTTAGGGAAGGATTGCGAATGTCTCTTTCAATTCCGCATATGTTATGATTAGTGTAAATTTAATCTTCTGGTAACATCTCCCTGTGAAAATGCCTTTACCAATGCGCATTTCCCTAACTTTGATTAAATCATCAGTATTATACTTAACCAAATAAGGGACACATTCCTTTTCGATTCTATATTTATATCAAAAATAAAAAATCCAAGTGTAAACATTTGCTTTTTTCAAGTAAAACACGGACAAACAAGTTTGTCCATGCCACCCAAAACCTACTTAAATAAAATGAAAATTCCTATGCAATCAAACTAATCATCTCCTACCATCGACGCAAACTTAATCTCGTCCTTTTTCAGCACCGGGCTCTTTAATGCCGCGAAATAATATTCCAGATCATCCTTCAGTTCCTCTAAAGTTTCACCTTCAGGCACAATTGGGTCCTCTGAAATGGCTGTAATTTCACCTGCATCGTTGTAATAAACTTCATGAATCCTGAATTTCTCTTTATCCTCTATTACTCTATAATTCCATGTCATAATCTTAATCCTCAGACAGTCCAATCCACAACCTTTAAACTCTTTATACGCTTAAATTCCCTGATATTGTTAGTAACAAGGGTAACGCCGCGACACAAGGCATGCGCCCCTATCAACGTATCCAGAGAGCCGATAGGTTTACCAATCTTTTCAAGTTGCGAACGGAGTATTCCATAGGTTTCTGCCGCCTTTTCATCAAAAGAGGCAATTTCAAGAGGCAGGACAAATTCTTCAAGAGCAATTCTATTTTGTTTCTTGTGCTGACTTTTGGCTACCCCATATTGAAGTTCTGCAAGGGTAATGGAAGAAATACCTACTTCGCCTGCGGTATGTTTTTTTAGATTCTCTATAATTTTCTCAGACCTACGTTTGATGAGGTAAATACAGATATTGGTATCAAGCATGAACTTCATCAAACAGTTCCTCCCGCTTCTGCGTTTCAGGCTGAGTTCTTTCGCTCATAAAATCATGAGAAAATTTTTCGAGGCTCTTGATAAGTGTATCCCATGTCATTTTTTCAGGAATAAGGAGTACTATATCGCCTTCTTTTTTGATAAACACATGATCACCTTTGAATCTGAACTCTTTCGGCAATCGCACAGCCTGGCTCTGACCGTTTTTAAAAAGTTTTGCTGTTTTCACATTTCACCTCCCTATAGTATATACGATATATATATACTGTTCATGCAAGAGTTACAAGGATAAATTCAAAACAAGATACGTCTCATCGCCCATAGCCTTACCGGATATGATTCGATGACAAGATTACCATTTCAGACTGCCAGAGACAATAAATCAGGTATTTAAGGAATGTAATGAAAACCCTGTTCTTCTGTTAATTGAATTTGAGTACGTACCATATTTACCTCCAGCGATTACAATTTCGGCTCGATGATAGCAGGTTTAACCAGGCATATCAAAAGGGTATCTTTTTGTTTTTAAAAAGCAAACGGTCACTTTTTCCGATAAGTTTCTCGAACCACAGACACAAAGTAACAAAGAAAAACCTTGATCTCATAGTGTATTTGTGGCAACTTTAATAATGAAAATATCCAGCTAAGCAGGGACAAACAAGTTTGTCGTTCGACTGAGCGCTCACGGCGAAGTCCATGCCACCTTGTAATTCGCACAAATATGGTGAAATTGCCTATGTAGTCAAGTTGTTGTGAATGTGCTGGAAATTTTCCCGTTATTTTGTATTTTAAGACATTCTTAGTAAAATTATCATAACAATTTTAGAGATTGGTTACAGATAGCAGACAGTTACATTCTTGTCGTTGTCTGTGATCCTTGGGAATTTTCAGTGGGGTAGAGTTGCTAAACGGAATCCATCCTTATGTGGTAAGGTGTTTGTAATTAACCCACCCCTTTATCCCCTCCCAAGAGGGGACTAATAAAATCCCCTCTTGGGAGGGGTGAGGGGTGGGTAACGCTCTCTTGTATAGTAAGAAAAACCGTTGAGTTTTGGAAAAATAAGATCAATGTAATAGAGTTGTTTGGACATTATGTCAGGGGGATATGCGTGGCACTGATAAGCTTGCAGGATGTAACGATGGGCTTTGGAAGGCCATCGCTGATTACACATGCGAATTTGCAGATTGAACGCGGTGAAAGGGTGTGTCTTCTCGGTCTCAATGGCTCTGGCAAGTCTACCTTGCTCAAGCTGATCAACGGAGACCTGATACCCGATTCGGGCGAGATTGTCCGGCAAAAAAGACTGCATACCACCTATCTTTCCCAGGAAATTCCTGGTGAATTGCATGGCACGGTCTTCGATATCATATCTGGTGGGTTTGAGTCTATGGATCGCAGCAAGGCTACACGAGATATCGTTCAGGAATCAAAAAAACACCATCAGATCGAAAAAGTACTTTCGCAGATGCAATTGGATGCCAGTGCCGGATTTAATACGCTTTCCTCCGGTCTCAAACGTCGGGTGTTGCTTGCCAAAGGGCTGGTGTGTAATCCCGATATCCTGTTACTCGACGAGCCGACCAACCATTTAGACGTTGATTCGATCAACTGGCTGGAGGAGTTTCTCCTGCGGTACGGAGGAACGCTGCTCTTTGTTACTCATGACCGTACGTTCCTGAAAAAACTGGCCACCCGTATTATTGAACTTGACCGAGGCAGGCTTTCGAGCTGGGCGTGTGATTATGAGACCTTTCTTGTGCGCAAGCAGGCAGTCCTCGATGCAGAAGAGAGTCAGCAGGCTGTTTTTGACAAGAAATTAGCACAGGAAGAGATATGGATCCGGCAAGGAATCAAGGCGCGTCGCACCAGGAATGAAGGTCGGGTGCGGGCGCTGGAAGACATGCGTAGGGCCCGGCGGGAACGGCGCCAGGTTATGGGTATGGTGCGCATGCAAACCCAGGAGGCTGAACGTTCCGGCGCACTCGTGATAAAGGTTGAAGATATTGCCTATAGCTATAATACCAAACCGGTTGTCAGCGGCTTTTCCGCAGCGATTATGAGGGGTGATAAGATTGGGATTATTGGTCCTAATGGCGCGGGCAAGACCACGCTTCTGCGTCTTCTGCTGGGAGAATTGTCTCCACAACAGGGTAATGTGCGACATGGCACCCGTCTCAATATTACGTATTTCGATCAGCTTCGCGCTCAATTGAAAGAGGATAAATCGGTTTTTGATAACGTAGGGGATGGGAACGATGTTATTGTCTTTAATGGCAAATCACGTCATGTTATCAGCTATTTGCAGGATTTTCTGTTTTCCCCTGATCGTGTACGCATCCCTGTGAATGCCCTTTCTGGCGGAGAGCGTAATCGCCTCCTCCTGGCGCGGCTATTTGCAAGACCGTCCAACGTTCTCGTGATGGATGAACCCACGAACGATCTGGACTTAGAAACCCTGGAGCTTTTGGAAGAATTACTTTTAGACTATCAGGGCACGCTCCTGCTCGTTAGCCATGATCGTACCTTTCTTAATAATGTGGTAACCAGTACCTTTGTGTTCGAAGGAAAAGGGAAGGTAAATGAGTATATCGGCGGATATGACGATTGGCAACGCCAGAGCGAAGGAAGAAAGAACGACGTTACGGAGAAAATTCCGGCGAAGACAGAACTGGTGCGCAGGCAGCGTGAACGTCCCCGCAAGCTTACCTTTAAGGAGCAACGCGAACTGGAAGCCTTGCCTCAACGGATTGAATCCCTGGAGGCAGAACAACAGCAATTGTATCAAACCATGAGTGATCCCCTGTTTTTTCAAAAGGGGAAAGAGGAAATCACAAAAATCAATGACCGGGCATCGTCCCTGGAAGGTGAATTGGCAGAGGCCTATCAACGATGGGAGACTTTGGAAGGCTTACGGGAACCATAACTTTTTGATATTGCAAAATATCGACTCATTTGTATAATTCGATGTTAGTGTGAAGGACTTTCAAACCGGTGCTTTCCCATCTAGAAAGAGGGAACACACCCCCGGCCCCTCCTTTTCAGAGGGGAGTTTTGAAAGTCTTTTCTGAAGGCAGCGTAATTTATATGGGCATCTTTTTTGGAGTTTAACCTATGATCTGGAAAAACTGCACATCATTTAAATACGGGTGAGTGCACTTACTGAAGTGGCGGCGCCATTTCCAGGTTGAGTGGATAAGGTATAGACTCTTAAAGGATTGCCTGTAGTATATCCCCTAAAAACGCAAGGGGATCTTCTCTCTTGCAAGGTATTTACCTCCATCCCTTAAGAAATTCTAACCTTCATTCATCTCGGTTCCATCTTACCAGGAAAAGGTACCGTTCCTTCGTCCAATAGTTAATTGGATAATCTCTTTATTCGGACACAGATTCACACAGGTTTTTGCAGATAGAGGGAAAACTGACGCTCACCCTTGCTGCTATTTCTCTGTGAATTCAGTGTCCTCTGCAGCTAATTTAACGGACTTATTTAACATGGAGGATGTAATCATGGTATCTTTAGTAATCGATGGGAAAAAAGTGAAGGCAGAACCTGCCCAAACCATTTTACAGGCAGCACAAAAAGTGGGGATTCATATTCCTACCCTCTGCCATGATCCGCGCCTGGATCCTTCCGGGGCATGCCGGATGTGTGTGGTCAAGGTAGAGGGTGCGCGATCCCTGGTTGCTTCCTGTGCAACCCCGGTCACCGAAGGCATGAAGGTCTCTACCCAGACTGAATCAGTAACGCGCGCACGAAAACTCAACCTTGAACTTCTTTGGTCTCATCATCCCAACGATTGTCTGACATGCGATAAAGCAGGAGAATGCCAGCTCCAAAAACTCATGTATGAATACGATGTAACGACATCACGGTTTGTGGAACAAAATCCACCCCCTAAACCTGACACCTCGAATCCCGGCATCTATCGGGATATGAACAAATGTATCCTCTGTGGAAAATGCGTCAGGATCTGTGATGAGGTTCAGGATCAGCACATATGGGCATTTTCAAACCGCGGGATGCAGACCTCAATCGCAACGGCCTTTGAAAAACCCTTAAAAGACGCCGATTGTGTGTTTTGCGGACATTGTGTTTCTGTGTGTCCGGTGGGCGCACTGATGGACAAACCTGCCGCAAAAAAAGGACGATCCTGGGAAACCAGAAAGGTAAGGACTGTCTGTTGTTATTGCGGGGTGGGTTGTAGCCTTATGCTTCATGTAAAAAGGGGTGAAGTTCTGAAAGTGACAGCCGATACCCATGACGCTCCAAATTATGGTAGTCTCTGTGTAAAGGGACGATACGGGTTTGAGTTTTACAAGAGTTCCGACCGTTTAAAGTCCCCATTGATTCGCGATAGCATTGACCAACCATTCCGGGAAGCAGGCTGGGATGAGGCCATTAACCTTGTCGCCAGAAAACTTTTGGAAATTAAGAAGAACTATGGTCCGGATGCGTTCGGATGCCTAAGTTCTTCAAGGGGCACAAACGAAGAAAATTATCTTGCTCAAAAATTTGCACGTGCTGTTATGGGAACCAATAACATGGATAACTGTGCACGTGTTTGCCATGCCCCTTCCGTAACGGGACTCCGGGCTGCCCTGGGAAGCGGTGCTGCCACGAATTCACTGGCTGATATTGAGGGCGCAGAAGTCCTCATCGTCAGCGGCTCCAATACCACCGAGGCCCATCCCGTAGCTGCCTTAAAAATCAAAAAGGCGGTGCGGCAGAAGGGGGCCAAACTTATCGTAATCGACCCACGGGAAATTGAACTCGTCCAGTACGCAACCGTATGGCTCCGTTTAAAACCGGGTACGAACGTTGCGCTTATCAATGGTATGTTGCATGTCATTTTAAAAGAAGGTTTGGAAAACAGGGAATTTATCCATCAACGAACCGAGAACATGGACATGTTGCAACAGGTAGTGTCCCAGTACACACCGGAAAAGACAGAGGAAATTACCGGAGTTCCAAAAGAGGACATTATCAGGGCTGCCAGAATTTATGCCGGAACACGGAAGGGCATGATTATTTACGGATTGGGAATGACCGAGCACAAGGCGGGATCGCATGGCGTCATGTCTCTGGCTAATCTGGCGTTAATTACGGGCAACGTGGGCAGGCCCAATACCGGGATCAACCCGCTCCGGGGACAGAACAACGTCCAGGGCTCATGCGACATGGGGGCATTGCCGGACGTCTACACCTGTTATCAAAAGGTCGATGATCCTGTTGCCAATAAAAAATTCTCTGAGGCATGGGGTTGCCAGCTTCCTGCGAAGCCCGGACTGAAGGAACCTCAGATGTACCGGGAAGCCCTGGCTGGCAAACTCAAGGCGATGTATATCATTGGATATGACCCGGCTGTTACACAGGCCAATATCAGTCATGTACGGTCGGCCATGGAAAAACTTGATCTCCTCGTCGTGCAGGAGCTTTTTATGACAGAGACGGCAAAGCTTGCCCATGTGGTGCTCCCCGCCGGCTGTTTTTTTGAGAAGGACGGCACCTTTGTCAACGCAGAAAGAAGGGTACGCAAACTCAATCAGGCGATTCCTCTGCCTGGGGGGACAAAGCATGATTGGGAAATCATATCCCTGATTGCCAGCGCCATGGGATATCCTATGCATTATAACCATCCAGGCGAAATTATGGATGAACTTGCCCGCCTTACGCCGGAGTTTGCAGGGATCGATTTTAAGAGACTCGAAGGGGACGG
>CAZBCT010000083.1:0-13727 GCA_964490485.1 uncultured Candidatus Brocadia sp.
AGGGGCGAAGCATTTGCCTGTTTGGGTATGAATGCATGTATGCAAATTATAGCAATTGCTTCGCCCCTACACGGCGCGGTAAACATCGCTATTATTGGAATTTTTCAAAAAACTAAATTGTTACAATATCATAAAGGCTTCAGACCAGACCATCAATGAAGGTGGTAAGTCTTTAAACCTTGGAAAGGAGGCTGTATGATAAAGTATATAGGTGTTAAGTTAAACGGTTTTCTGGTGGTATGGACAAACCCCGTTTGTCCATGCATGCCCCTTGTGACTCACAACGGGTTGAAAACAATCGGAAATGCGACGGATAGTTGTCCCCCGCTGGCGGGGGATCAAGGGGGTGGACTGGCAGAACCAGAAATTTCGGCAGTCTCGTAATCTGAATATCGATAAGCATTTTTAACCATGGCGTACTTGCAATGATTGGTGAATCAACTCCAGGGTAAAGGTGAAAATTCGTATCCATAATAAAGGGGTATTTGAAACGATAAGATAGGCCCAATCTACCCCCTATACCC
The DNA here is from genome assembly GCA_964490485.1 of uncultured Candidatus Brocadia sp. Taxonomy (GTDB): domain Bacteria; phylum Planctomycetota; class Brocadiia; order Brocadiales; family Brocadiaceae; genus Brocadia. The sequence goes on from CAZBCT010000083.1 coordinate 525, forward strand.
CCGCCAGCGGGGGACAGGCGGATGTAGTACGCATAAAAGGTTGCCGGTGACTGTTGTTCCTTAACTTAACACGTATGGGGAAGTCCCCCCGACCGCAATGAGCGGAAAAAGCATTTAGCCCGGCTTTTTCGCTGAAGAGTTAGGACATCCTCTGTATTTATGGCATAAGAGGTATGTAAATAACAGACTAAAAAAGTTAATGGCCTTCCTTGGGTTTCTCCCATGTGCGACTCGTGATCGCATAGCCAGTGACCTTGCTAAGAAAGGGAATCGCCAGCATACCAGGCAAGTTTGTGCAGCGCTTTGTATCCCGGAAGTCCCTGAGTCCGATGGTCATACCTTCGTGGCCCATGCTCGGCTGCGCCCGGTAGGTGCCTAACAATCGGTCCCACCACGGCAGGTTGAAACCAAAGTTGCTGTTGGCCTCGCGATCTTCCACTGAATGGTGCACCCGGTGCATGTCGGGTGTCACAACAAACCAGCGAAGCGCGTAGTCTACGCTGCGCAGGATGCGCACGTTGCCGTGGTTGAACATGGACGTTGCATTGAGTACCACTTCAAATACAACCACCGCCGGCACGGGCGCTCCCAACACGGTAATTACTGCAAACTTGATCAGCATGGAGAGTATAATTTCCAGTGGATGAAACCGCACACCGGTAGTGACGTCGAAGTCCAGATCCGCATGATGCATACGGTGCATACGCCAAAAGACAGGGACAGCGTGAAACATTACGTGTTGCAGGTAGATGACGAAATCCATAATAATCACGGATAAGACGACAACCGTGCCGTACGGTAACCGGAGATAGTTGAAAATGCCCCATCCGTGTTTTTGAGCAAATACCGCCATACCTACCGCTGCCGTGGGAAAGATGATGCGCAACAGGAAGCTGTTCAGGAACACGACACCGAGATTATTCATCCAGCGAAATACCTTTGAGACCGCGTGTACCCGCCGGGGCGCTACCAGTTCCCACAGGGCCATAATCGCCAGGATACCGAAAAAGAACCCGAGTCGTATAACGACCTCATGGCTCATGACAAACACACTCATGTTCATATATTTGATCACACATAGTCAACAAATAGATACGAGAATGTTGGTTTACTATAGCTGAATGCAGCCCGTTTTTCAATACGAAGCTCTCATTGCCCGATCTTTTTGAAAATTTGCAACGTTATTATTTTTCTAGACATAGATACGATTTATATTGCACATTGCACACAATCACATTATCAATAAATAGTGGTTCTCGATTTTTCATATCAGTGAGTATACGTGGCGAGTTATTCCTTAATATTTGTTATGGGGTAACATTTTAGTTTTTTGAAAAAGGGGCGAAGCATTTGCCAGTTTGGGTATGAATGCATATATGCCAATTATAGCAAATGCTTCGCCCCTACACTGCATGGTAAATATCGCCATTATTGGATTTTTCAAAAAACTAAATTGTTACATTATGGGATCAGGGTAAATATTAATAAAAATTTGTCTTTACAAATTCATCCACGGTATTATAATGTCCGTACATTTTCGCACCTTTTTAAGATTTATCTTTGTCTTTGATGTTCAATTTATGCGGAAATAATTTAATAAAGCTTGCAATCTTCTTCATTTTTACTTTCATAAGCATCAGTAAAAAAAGTAATTTCCTATTATCATGAAAGGAGGGGACGGTGAAAAAATTTTTTTCATCCGTAGTTTTACTGGTAATATCGTTTTATATGGTGGGCTGCTGCGACCCTGAGATTGCCGGGAATGTTCCCAATACGCTGCGTCCGCAGCAGACAAATAACTGGTGTTGGGCTGCGGTAACTCAAATGCTGGCACAACATGTCGGCAATTCAGTGACTCAGTGCGATCTGGCAAATCACAGATTTGGAAGAACGGATTGCTGTAACAACCAGAATCCAGAATCCGATTGTCCTAAAACGGATGCATGTAATATGCCTGGGTGGCTGGAACTGGATTATGCGGGGGTAACTTTTGAAGAAAGTGCTGCGGCCCGCACGTGGGAACAAATTCGCTCCCAGATATACTGCGCTAAAAAACCAATGGGCTATGCTTATGGAACACCGGGTGTGGTTGGGCATGTAGTTGTGATAAAAGGGTATATTACCGTTGCTGGTACCGACTATGTTATCCTTAACGATCCTTGGGCGCCGTGCGAAGGTTCCGAAAGACTTCTTGAATACAATTCCTACGTGGATCCGCCGGGTGCATCGACTCATTGGAATACATGGTATAACATTGCCAAGAAATAAGAAAGGATAGAATTATGAACTCAATTTTGAAATCGGCGGTTCTTCTGTTTTCTGTTGTTTTTGTTTTTTATTCTTGTTCAAACAAGGAAGTGGAGGGAGGAACAGAAATAAACGAGCAGAAAATTTTTGCAACCCCTGAAGAGGCTGCCGCAAAAGCAAAAAACGATCTCATTCAAGTACTTGAGAAGAACAAAGACCTTAACCTCGGTATTGATGTTGCTAAAGTGCGGAATGCAGAACTGGCTAAATTCGTACCAGATGTAGAGGTTAATTTTGAAAAAATACTTTCAACCGAAACGGTCATGAGTCTTTCTGAAATTGCGTCTCCTCCCAAAAGCATGATAGCACCGTTTGTTCTGGAGAATACGGTGGTTGGCGTTGCAGAATTAGAAGAAGTGCGAAAAGGCTGGAAGGTAGTCGGACTCGGTAATAAGCAAATTACAGACGATCTTAACGCAAGCGGAGTTGCGCGTAACAGTGATGCAGCAGTAACTATTTACGAGGTGCCGAACCTGCAGATTTTTATTTATGGAGTAAAGAAAGATACTTCTGAAACATACTATCTTAACTTTGGTAGTTTTACCCTTAAAGAGAGTACTGCCCTTACGACTTTTTACCCCGCAGTACGGGAAAGCGCTATCCGGTTCCAAAAAGAATTTGGAGAACGGTTAAAGAAAGAAAAACTGGTTAAATAATCTTCTGCCCGGTAACTGACAAATAGAAAGGAATCCGGAGGGAAAGTAAAACCTGGAACGAGAGGGTCGCCGCGAGAAGGTTTTTGTTAAGCTGATAAAATTTTTCGTAGCATAAAATCGTAGCTTTTTCGCATGTAGCCGAAATAGCTCTATTGTTCAACAAGCTTTCATTCCTGAGAACGCATCCGTATTTTCAGCATTTCAGTTACAGATAATAATCCGCACCAGCCTGCCTGTACGATGCGCGCAGACAGGCCACTCATCAGGAACAAGGCTCGTGCTGAGAAAATGGGGACATGCTTTGAATATTGGTGTTGACTACAAAAGGGAATTTCGCAGATCTTGTCTGCCATGACATGACAATCCTGCCAGACGGCAGACCAGTGGTGCATAGAATTAGAAAGGCTTACCATCACATCTCCTTTTGCACGAAGATACGTCTTATCACGGGGAAATGAGTGAAATGGGACTTCTCAAAGATTTTACCATTTGACAAGCGGTGAACTACTGCTATATTTCTTTCCGTCTTCCTTTTAAATATTTTTGATAACACTCTTGCCCCACGCACTCGCTTCCCACCCGACACTTTTCAATACAACTTTCAGGTACATCGCACTGCACCGCTTTACCGCAACTCTCACAGGCAAACCCGTTTTCGAAGCCGGCTACTGATGCAGTACCCTTCGTATGACAGTGCGGACATGCCACATCGATAATTTCCACTTTCTTTATCTTTTCCGCTCCGGGACATTGAAAGATACCGGGTTTTTTAAATTCCTTTGGAGAAGATTGAGAAACCTCTTTTTTTGTAACACTTTAGTTTTTTGAAAAAGTAGGGGCGAAGCATTTGCCAGTTGGGGCATGAGTGTATAGATGCTAATTATAGCAAATGCTTCGCCCCTACACCGCATGGCAGACATCGCCATTATTGGATTTTTCAAAAAACTAAATTGTTACCCTTTTTTTAATCCGGAATTACTTGTATTTATAGTTGACGTAGTTCTGAAATTTATATTTATGTGGAAAATATTTTGCGTAGTGCTGATGCTAAATTTTGGACTTCCATTTGCAAAATCATTAAACAAGAAAATGAATCATTCTTAGTTATGCATAATTAATAAACAAATTATCAGAAATATTGTTTAAGAAGAAGACGGTATCGTTTGAAAGTTAAACACATACCATATCAGGCGACTATTGTCATTACCTTAGGGGTATATCTTTATTATCTTATATACCGGGTTCGTTACACGATTAATCCTGAGTCCTTGATTCTTTCACTGAGTTTTTTTTATGCAGAGGCGCATGGGTTTATTGCATTGTTTCTCTTTTTCTTTCAAATTTGGCAACCTGCAGAGAGGAAGGCTCCTCCGCCAACCCCTGGATTATCAATCGATGTATATATTCCGACGTATAATGAAGATATTTCGCTCCTTCGAAAAACTGCACTGAGCTGTGTTAATATAAAATATCCTCATACTACGTATATCCTGGACGATGGAAACCGTGCGGAATTGGCAAAAGAAGCTGCAAAATGGGGTTGTAAATATATTGCAAGGAAGGATGGAAAAGATGCCAAGGCAGGGAATTTAAATAATGCACTCTATCATACTGACGGAGATTATGTCGCGATATTTGATGCGGATTTCGTTCCTCAGCCGAATTTTATAGACAGGACAATAGGCTATTTTCAGGACTCTCAAGTTGCCTTTGTTCAAACGCCTCATAATTATTACAATGTCGATTCATTTCAATTCAGAATCGATAAAAAAAAGGAACAAACCTGGAACGAGCAGGATATCTTTTACAAGCTCATGATGCCGTGCAGGGATTACTGGAATTCCAGCTTTTTCGCTGGAAGTGCTGCTATTGTTAGGAAGCAGGCCTTGAAAGATATTGGTGGTATTGCTACGGGAAACATTACGGAGGATATTAATACAACCCTTTATTTCTATACCCATGGCTGGAAGGGAATTTATCATAACGAGATTTTATCAAACGGACTTGCTGCCAAGGATTTAAAAAACTACCATACCCAGGTGCTTCGCTGGGCGGAAGGAAATATCGGGTTATTCTTTGTAAATAATCCTTTGTTTATCAAAGGTTTGACCTTTTCGCAGCGTATCTGTTTTTTTGCAGTAATTTTTGGCTGGCTTATTGGCTTTCCGAAGCTTATCTATTTCATTTTACCATCTCTTATGATCCTCTCTGGCGGCTATCCCATCGGATCGTTTGATTTCTCCTTCATATGGAGATACGCGATGTTTCTTGGTGTAATTCTCATAGGATTCAAATTTGCCTGCCGCGGATACGGGAAAATACGTTATGACGAAGCCTACCTCATGATGAATTTCTTTGTCTTTATCAAGGCAGTATTGAAAAATATTCTGAGGGTAAAATCGAAATTCAAAGTTACCGGGAAAGGGATGCAGATTTCCACCACCCTGACAGAAATTATTCCTCAGTCGTTTCTCTGTCTCATCTGTTTTGCCGGAATATCATGGGGGGGGTTAAAGCTCTGGTATGGGATATCCTCTGATTATCTGGGTATTGGCGTTGCTATATTCTGGAGCTTCGTGAATGGATTTCTGGCCATGTCTGGAATTGAACTGGTAACGAGGCCGTACTTTAAACGGAAAGAATTCCGGTTCATCGGTACCGCGCCGGTACAATATACGGTAGCCTCTGAGTCTGGAGCAAAGGTTAACGTGGGAATCAGCAGAGATATGAACGAACATGGCATCTCCCTGGTAACATTTGCGCCACTGCCAATCGACAAAAAAATCATGCTTACCCTCTTCCTGAACGAAAAAGTTTTGTCATGCAATGCCACCGTTTTGTATACCGCGCATGAAAGCGACACCTACAGTTATCTCCGTGGGAAAATGTTTATTCACGGTTTAAAGTTCGAAGGTTTGAGCAGAGAGGAAATGGATTTCATTACCCGGTATTGTTTTAACACCGTCTTGCCCAGATTTCTTCAGAGGTATGGGCAAAAATCATCCGTTTTTTTCAGGATGATTTTTAAGTTTTGTAAACACGAGCGATTCCGGAAACATGCTCGAAAAAAAATAACAATCCCTCTCGTTATTTACCTGCAGGGAAAACCTTCTCTTGCCGTGGTTACGAATGATATCAGCGCCTCTGGACTCTCGTTTACGAGTTATGTTCCTATGGAGCCAGGCACTACTCTTAATATTGAGGTATTTACGCCGTTTGGGAAGTTTTTTGCGGAAGGCGAGATAAGACAAATGAGAGAAATCGTCGCTGAAAATTCTTATGGTATTGGCGTCAAATTTACTCGCTTGTTTGACAGCGCAGATGATATTTATTTACGCAGTACTGGCGCGGATGATAGAGAGGGCCTTGACAGATGGCTGAAAACTGTTCCGAAAGGAAAGAATTGAAGAGAAAATGCGTAAAAAAAGATGAAAACCAAACAAATAAAATATCAGACGGTAATCATTTTTATCTTGGGAGTTTATCTCTATTATCTGGTATATCGGATTCGTTTCACGATCAATCCGGACGCATTGTTCCTTTCCATCAGCTTTTTTTACGCGGACGTTCATGGCTTTATTTCTCTCTTTCTCTTTGCCTTTCAGTTATGGAATCCACGCGAAAGAAAAGCGCCATCTGCACTTTCCGGGGTAACCGTCGATATATACATTCCTACTTACAATGAGGATATTGCTGTTATAAGAAAAACGGTGCTTGGATGTGCACACATAAACTATCCTCATAAAATACATATCCTGGATGACGGGAATCGTTCGGAATTGGCTCATAAAGCCAAAGAATGGGGCTGTGTATATATTGCCAGAGAGGAGAGAACTCATGCCAAGGCGGGAAACCTTAACCATGCTCTTCAGCTTACCCACGGCGAGTTTGTTGTTATTTTTGATACCGATTGCGTTCCTCAACCTGATTTCCTGGATAAAACGCTTGGGTACTTTCACGATGAGAAGGTTGCCTTTGTCCAAACCCCCCATAATTACTATAACGTGGATTCTTTTCAGTTCAGGATCAGCATGGAAAAGAAAAAATCCTGGATAGAACAAAATCTGTTTTACCGGCTGATTATGCCGGGGAGAGATTATTGGGATTCAGCCTTTTTCGCTGGAACTGCGGCGGTGTTTCGGAAGAAAGCGCTTGAAGACATAGGCGGATTTGCTACCGGCAGTATTACGGAAGATCTTCATACCACCATTCTTCTATACAGCATCGGATGGAAGGGGGTGTATCATAACGAAGTGCTTTCAAACGAACTCGCGGCCAAAGACCTGAAAAACTATCAGATACAGCAACTCCGTTGGGCAGAAGGAAATATCGGCATGTTTTTTAAATGTAATCCGCTTTTAAAAAAGGGGCTGACCATTCCGCAGAGGATCTGTTTTTCTTCTACCATTTTTGGCTGGCTTTTTGGATTCCCGAAGGCAATTTACCTTATCATACCATCGATTGCTGTTTTTGCTGGATTGAATCCGATTCAATCCTTTGATTTTTCTTTTATCTGGAGATGCGTATTTTTCCTTGTGGTGCTCATTGTGGGATTTGAATATGTGACGCGTGGATACGGTAAAATTATCTATTGTGAGTATTTTATAACGATGAATTTTTTTGTCGTCATTAAAGCTGCCTTTCGAAGTATTTTGGGACTTTTTGGGATGAAATCAATTTTCAAAGTGACCGGGAAACACAGCAATGAAACGATCCGCGTTTCTGGTTTGATTCCACACATAATGATTTTTCTCCTGAGTTGTGCCGGTGCAACCTGGGGATGTTTGAAACTCTGTTACGGAATTTCAGACTCTATTACAGGCGCTACTTCCGTCATTTTCTGGAACATCGTTAACGGTTTGTTGACCTTCTCTGTAATTGAAAAAACAACCAGACCTCACCACAAGCGGAAGGATTTTCGTTTTATTGGCTCCATACCGGTCAGATATGCCGTCGTTGGATGTACAGATTCAATCAACGGTCTCGGAGTCACAAAGGACATAAATGAATTTGGTATTTCCCTGGTTACCTTTGTGCCGTTACCGGTGAAAAGGAAAATTTCACTTATCCTGTATCTTGACCAGGAAATTATGGAATGTCAGGCGACAGTTCTCTCCGTGCGCAATGAAGGTCAAACTCCCAATATCTTTGTCCAGGGACTTAAATTCGATGAATTAACCGAGGAAAAAATGGAATCCATGAATTTGTATTGCTTCAACACACTCCTTCCCAGATTTCGCTACGTGTTTGGAACAAAGCAATCCATTTTTTTTAAATTGATTTCTAAGTTTTATAGCCAGGAGCGGTTTAGAAAAGCTGTCCGGAGAAAAATGAACTTTCCCCTTATTATTCATACGCATGATAAAACATCTTACATCGTTGTTACCAACGATCTTAGTGCATCTGGTCTCTCATTTATCAATTTCATGCCGATGGAAACGGGAGAAATATTGTCCATGGAAGTTAGCACACCGTCGGGAAAAATTATAGTAAAAGGGGAAATCGCGCAACAACGGGAAATCGTGGTTGGTCATTCTTACGGTGTAGGGGTTAAATTTATCCATATTTCTACAGACGCAGAAAATATCCTTGTAGATCTTGCAAACGCCTATTAGCGATAGATACCATCTATGAACAAAATTAAATTTATCCGCAACAAATGGTTTCTTATGATTTTCTCATTTTTTTATTTTGGAATATGCTGGGGTTTTTTCCAACTGTTTTACAAAAGGGAGATTCTTGTAAAACATCTTTCCAGGAGCGTTGGTCCGCCGGACAATGAACAGGTTATGAAGTTATATAATAAAATGATACATACGTCTCCAAGTCCTCAGGATCTTCATTCATACTATTGCCTTGGGAAAATTCTGATAAGAAATAAGAAGAGAAAGGAAGCCATAAAGGTCTTAAGTAAAGTGATAAAAATGACACCGGATGATCGAAGTGTGAGGTTGTGGCTTGCAATTGAACTGTATAACCAACAGAGGTACCGAGAGGCGGAAAAACATTTTATCATACTCCTAAAGAAAAACAGTAAAGATTCGCCACAGAAATACGCGGAATATCACTGAGCAGTGTAAACCTGGTAATTTAGGATAGAGGGTATGCATAAAAATAAAAAACTTGATAAATCACTCCATGATTCTGTTGAAAATAAATCAAGCAGTGGGTATTGCAACAGGAAATTGTTGCATTCATAGAGGATAAAAAAGAAGTATGAATACTCAGAATGAAAAGTCTACGAGCTATAACTTAGTAAATTTTACTATACGTGATATGACTGAATGTGGGAAAATCCTGCGCACTATTGGAAAAGGTGCTAAAAACATGGAGGAGGTAGCTAACAGAATTGTTTACTATTTGTACAATAATCTGATCGATGGGGAAAGCGGGAATCGGGCATCTTCTTTGGTTCGCTTTTTCAAAACCCATACCTACGAAAAACTCGATGACGAACTTCAAAACTTTTCAAGGAGTATGCTGAGAGACTACCCTGTCTTACCAGACATGAAATGCCTGACTCTCCTGGCTACGGCTGGAGAAAACCCGGAGTGGAATTCCAGGAAAACCTCAAAGGGGCACAAAGCGATTCCATTGCCGAGCGAACAGGCTGTTCATCGTATCCCGATGATTCGGACGCTTATTATACAATTGGGATTAAGTATAAGCATGGTTATCAAACCAGACCCAAAACTTCTCCTGGATACGGGACAGAAGACCTATAACGTCTTCCATGTATCCAAGGCGCCTGGCAGTCCCCACATTCCAGCTCAGAAAGAATTTGTCATCCCCTGCGGAATAAAATCCGTATTAGGGTTTGGCGGAACACTCCCATCAGGAGATATTTTTGCAGTTATTATGTTCCTTAAGGTTCCCGTCTCGAAGGAGATTGCCAATTTTTTCAAGACCCTGTCGCTAAATATAAAAATAGCGGTATTGCCATTTGAAAATGCGGTATTCGCATGAACGGAAAGAGATTGTTATTGTGAAAAATAGTACTGGAAACACGGAAATTCAATACCTTAGGTCTCAAATAGCTGCTTTGGAGCAGTTACTAGAGGTATACGAAAAAACTGCACTTGAACAAGCAGATAAATTATATGGAGAAATATCAGAGCGCCAAAAAGCTGGAAAAGCAATAAAGGCCAGTGAACAGTTTTTGCAAACCCTCCTGGATTCAATTCCAGCACCGGTATTTTACAAGGACACAGATGGAAAATATACAGGCTGCAATAGGGCATTTGAAGACTTTTTAGGCATGAACAAGGAAGAAATTATTGGTAAAACAGTTTTTGATGTTGCGCCAGAAGAAATCGCCGCCTGCTATTATGAGGCGGATAAGGTATTGTTTCAAAGCAAGGGTAGCCAGGTTTATGAAGCTCACGTGAGGCTCCGCAACGGTTCTGCACGTGATGTCATTTTTCACAAAGCGGTTTTTTATGATCTGAAAGGAACGCTTGTTGGTTTGATTGGTATAATTCTGGATATCACGGACCGCAAGCGTGTGGAAGATTCCCTCAGGAAAAGCGAAGCAAGCCTCGCTAACGCTCAACGAATTGCCCACATTGGAAATTGGGAATGGGACATAGGAAAAAATAGACTATGGTGGTCTGATGAGACCTATTGCATTTTTGGCTTAATTCGTCAGACATTTGCTGCAACGTATGAAGCATTCCTTGATTCCGTTCATCCCGACGATAGAGAGTTTGTGAAAAAAGCTGTTAATGAGTCCCTGGATGAGAAGAAACCTCACAATATCGACTTTCGAATAATTTTACCAGATGGTTCGATACGCTTTATCCATGGACAGGGTGAAGTTTCTTTTGATAACACAGGTAAGGTAATCCGGATGAACGGAACGGTGCAGGATGTTACCGAGCAAAAAAAGGCAGAGGAAGAGCTACAAGAGTTTAGTAATTTCAATCAAACCCTTGTTGGCTCTCTTCCCTTTGGTATGGATATTGTGGACGAGGAAGGCAATATCCTCTATGTGAGCAAAAGATTTGAAACCCTTCTGGGTAAAAAGATAATAGGGGAAAAATGCTGGAATACATACCGTGACAACAAAAAACAGTGTGATAATTGTTTCCTGAAAGAAGGTGTGAGAACAGGAAAAACAGAAACTGTTGAATCAGAAGGTATCTTTGGCGGGAAAGTATTTCAGATAACTCATGTTGGTTTAGTATATAAAGGGAAAAAGGCGATTTTAGAGATTTTCAATGATATTACCGGTCTAAAGCAAGCAGAGAAAGAATTACGGTTACGGCATAAAGAGCTATTGCGATACTACGAAGAACTCGAAATACAAAAAGGGAAAGTTGAAGAAAAGAATAACGAGTTGGAAAAGGCAAAGAAATTGGCGGATGAAGCCAGCCATGCCAAGGGTGAATTTCTTGCCAACATGAGTCACGAGATACGCACGCCAATGAACGGTGTCATAGGTATGACGGATCTGTTGCTCGATACGGAATTGACTCAGGAACAGCATGAGTACGCTGAGACGATTCGCAATTGTGCCAACTCATTGCTGTCCATTATCGATGATATCCTGGATTTTTCCAAGATAGAAGCTGGCAAACTGAAGATGGAAAACATCGACTTCGATTTGTCTATTGCCATGGAAAGTATCATAGATATCCTGGTCGTCGGGGCGGAAAAGAAAGGTCTGGAATTTTCTTGTTTTATCGATCCGGAAGTTCCATCGTTTTTGCGGGGAGACCCAGGTCGGTTGCGACAGGTGTTAATTAATCTGGGTAACAACGCGATAAAATTTACAAAAGATGGCGAGGTAGCCATCAGCGTAACCCTCGACAACGAAACTGATTCGCATGCAACTATTCGGTTTATTGTCAAAGACACCGGCATAGGCATTCCTGCCGATCGTATAAAGAAATTGTTCCATTCTTTTTCCCAGGTAGATTCTTCTACCACCAGGATGTACGGCGGCACCGGGCTGGGTCTGGCGATTTCCAAACAACTTACCGGCATGATGGGCGGTCAAATAGGTGTGGAAAGCGAAGAGGGTAAAGGATCGACGTTCTGGTTTACGGTAATATTGGAAAAACAACCTTCTGTTCAGCAACGAGCGCCCTATGAACCTGGCGTCATAGGGAATATGCGCGTGCTGGTTGTTGATGACAATCAAACGAACCGGCGTATCTTCCGGGCATATCTCGAATCGTGGCGATGCAGGGTTGAGGAGGCTGTCTCGGCTGAGGAAGCGATGAAAAAGCTTCATGAAGCCATCAGCGAAGGGAATCCGTTTCAAATTGCTTTGATTGATCGTTGTATGCCGAAGATGGATGGAGAATCGCTGAGCAGGGAAATCAGGGCTGATCCGCAACTCAAAGACCTGATCCTGGCGATATTGACGTCGGTTGGTATGCGTGGCGACGCCGAATATTTTAAGAGCCTGGGATTTGCGGCGTATCTGCTCAAGCCGGTCAAGCAGTCGCAGTTGTATGGATGTCTCAGCATTATTACGGGAAAAACTGCGAGTGCCCGGAAAGATGTTACCAGGCAGACCGTTACGCGACATTCCCTATCCGAGGGTCACAAGCGGGGGCTTCGCATCCTCGTGGCGGAGGACAACGTTGTCAACCAGAAGGTTATTGTGCATGTTTTGGAGAAGAAACTCGGGTATATTGCCGATATCGTTGCGAATGGGAAGAAGGCTATAGAATCGCTGGAGAGATCGGATTACCATCTTGTCCTGATGGACTGCCAGATGCCCGAGGTGGACGGCTATGAGGCTACCCGTATCATCCGTAATGAGAATTCTTCTGTTAGAAATCATAATATTCCCATAATAGCCATGACTGCCAATGCTCTGAAGGGTGATCGTGAGAGGTGTCTTGAAGCCGGCATGAACGATTACGTTACTAAACCAGTTAACATGCAGATGCTTGCAGATGCCATCAAGCGGAACCTCCACGATGGGATAGCGCAATCCTCGTCAACTTCGCTATCAATGTTGAAAGAGTCCGAAAACAGAAATGTAGCAAGGTGTGCCGGAAGCGATTTAGTATCTTGATGTATAGGAATTTCAAACCGGTTTTTCCCCTCTAAAAAGAGGGGATAAAGGGGTGTGTAAATCTTCCAAAACACACCCCCAGCTCTCTTCCTAGAGGGGAGCTTAAAGTCGCAACCGAAGGCTGCTTAATTAAAGGCATAGGAATTCCAATTTTTTGTAATTCCCCTCTAGAAAGAGGGGATTAAGGGGTGTGTACATAATGCCATA
>CAZBCT010000084.1:0-13488 GCA_964490485.1 uncultured Candidatus Brocadia sp.
TGCTTCGCCCCTACACTGCGCGGCAAACATCGGCCATTATTGGAAATTTTCAAAATACTAAATTGTTACCCAAAAACTAATTTGTTACGTAATAGGTTATCTCTATAAACCAGGGAAGATTGGTTCAGGCAGAGCGTCCTCAACGGAACAGTTTGAACTGCTTTGTGATCGAAAGAATTCATGATTCATTTAAAAAATTGAGAATAGAAAGTATGTTTTATAATTTCAGTGCCTCTGCGCCTCTGTGGTTTATTATTTACAGACATTTCAGATTCTTTATCTGTGTCATCTGTGCAATTTGTGGTTTCATCTTTTCCCCCCACCATATTTTAGCCATGGGAGAGGCGTCAAAATTTACTTTTGCCCAATTGGAATATTCCGGGGGTAACTGGAATCCAAGACCCCATGCAGGGAAACGCCTGATGTGGGATCTCATCAAGCGAACCAGCGTTGAGGCCCGTATTGACACGGTAACCATCCGTGCAGATGATGTTAATCTATTTGAATATCCGTTTCTCTATATGTCAGGAGATCAGGAATTTCCGTCCCTCAGCGAGAAAGAGATTAATAATCTAAAATTGTACCTGGAATTTGGAGGCACACTCCTGATTGATGATTGCCTGGGAAAGAGCAGTTTTGGGTTTGATACCTCCGTGCGGCGTGAAGTTAAGCGGTTGTTTCCCAATAAATCCCTGGAAAAGCTGCCTGCAGAACATACCATTTTTAAGTCTTTTTATTTACTGAATCAGGCCTATGGCAGGATTATGGAAAAATCTTATCTGGAAGGTATAACGATAGAAAACCGAACGGCGATTGTTTATTCACAGAACGACCTGGGCGGTGCCTGGGCTAAAGACCCGCTTGGTACATGGGAATATCAGGTAACCCCTGGTGGTGAGACACAGAGATCTATGGCGTTTCGTCTTGGTATAAACATCATCATGTATGCACTTACCGGTGACTATAAGCAGGATCAGGTACACCTGCCTTTTATCCTGAAAAGGCAAATGTGATACTTAGCGCAGTATTTGCATTTACCTGTTTTGTTGGGTTCTATTTCATTCAACTAAACCTACCGCTATGTGACCCGCACGAAACGGAATACATGAAGCGGGTGGTTATTCCCTCCACCAAAAAACGGAATACAAGGGACTTCGTCGTAAGCGCTCAGTCGAACAATCGTCTCTACTTTTCAAATGAACTCCCTTGATACAAACAAAAAAAGCCTTACCGCAATCAAAGTTTAAGGGGTACGGGGGTAAAAGAGGTTAAAAATATGATGAACAGGATAATTCCAAGAATCTTGCGTTTGCGGTCAAGACCGGCAATCTCATCGATAGGCGCCGGATGTCTGAAACCAAAAATAAGGAGTAATATGGCAAAGACCATCCAGCCGGGATATAAAAGGATCGCTATTAGGCAAAAGATAAAGATACCTATGCGATAGACAATCGCACTCTTTTTGCCCAATAAGGCATACAGAATATGCCCTCCGTCAAGCTGTCCAATTGGCAACAGGTTGAGAGCCGTGACAAATAATCCTGCCCAACCTGCAAAGGCAACAGGATGGAGATAAATATCCATTCCGTCGGGCAAATGGCCAAATACCAGTTTGGATAGAAATGAAAACAGAATTGGTTCTCCAAGTCCCAAATAACCAGAGGTATCACTGGGTACCGGGCGCACATCCGAAAGATATAACCCGATAATAATCGCAGGAATGGAAAAGATGAGTCCCATAAGTGGCCCTGTGGCACCAATATCAAATAAAGCCTTCTTGTTTGGTATCATGCCCTTCATTTTGATTACAGCGCCAAAGGTGCCGAAGGGGGGAAAAGGAAGGGGGAGAAAATAGGGCATCGTCGCAGCAACATGATACTTCCGGCACATGAAAAAATGCCCCATTTCATGAGAAAGCAGGATCGTCATGATGGCAATAGAATACGAGAGCCCATTAACATAATACGTAGTCAAAAACGTTGCAATAAAGAGCAAGACATGAATGCGCGCCTTGCTAAAGAAGTTTGCCGTAGTAGGTTGTTCCATAATTATCTTATGGTATCAAAAAAAACTATCAAATTCAATTGGATTTGATGGTTATGATCTGAGTGTTCGCAGAGTAACTTCCGGGGTATACTTCACGCCAGCACACCTCTTCATCCTTTGCCGCGCCAAAATCTTTACAGATATCTATTGGAAAAACTCAATGGTTGTCAATAAAGGATTCCTGAAAGGTCTATAGAGTATTGCTTTTGCTGCCGGATTGTGTAAAAATATGTTTTATGTACAACACGGTCAGTTCAAAAAATTTTGATTGGTTACTGTTTCCTTTAATATGCATTATTCTTACCATTGGAATCTTTTTTGTCTGGAGTGCATCGTCTGAGAAGTTTCTGCTTAAACAACTGGTCTGGATTTTGATGGGATTAACGCTTTTCTTTACTCTCCTCTACTTTGACTATCTCTCGTTTGCCAACTATGCTTATATTATCTATGGCGGCGTCCTCTTTCTGTTAATCCTTCTCCTGGTATTCGGAGGCTCCGTGAAAGGTTCCCAGAGGTGGTTCTCCATCGGTTCTTTTTCGATTCAACCCTCGGAATTTATGAAAATCACCCTGGTGCTTACCCTTGCAAGATTCCTTCAGTACTCGAAATATGGTCTTGGATTCTTCGATATCGGGATTTCACTGCTCCTGACTTGCATTCCCATGGCGCTCATTGTGAAACAACCTGACCTTGGCACGGCTCTCATTTTGGTGCCCATCTTACTTTCCGTCTTATATACTGCCGGTATCCGGCTTTATCAATTAGCGCTCTTTCTTGGCGCCGGGATAGCCATGACTCCGTTACTCTGGCTGTTTCTCTTAAAACCGTATCAAAAATTAAGGATCCTTGGTTTTCTTTGGCCAGATAAAACTGCTGATTGGGGGGCAGGGTATCACCGGCTTCAGTCTCTCATAGCCGTTGGTTCCGGTGGTGTCTTCGGAAGCGGGTGGGGCAATGGCACGCAGAATCAGATGCGATTTCTGCCGGAACGGCATACCGATTTTATCTTCGCTGTTATTGCTGAGGAGTGGGGATTTTTGCGCGCCTGTTTTGTTTTACTCCTTTATATGGTCTTTATTACTTGTGGTATTGGTATTGCCCGAAGTACGCGAGACCCGTGCGGGCGACTCATTGTTGTGGGGCTAGTCACGATGTTTGCAACTCAAATTGTGGTAAATATTTGCATGACCCTGGGTATAGCTCCCATTGTTGGGATTACGCTCCCATTCATGAGTTACGGCGGCTCTTCCATGCTCACATCATTTATTGCCCTTTCTCTTATTTTTAACGTCAAGATGCGTTCGAAGATAGACCTTGCCTCCAGATACTTTTATGAAATACGATGAAAAGACTGCGCTGTCGGATTTAAGGAGCGTTATCCGGCAATGAATTTTATCGCCATAAAAATGCTCATGGGAAATCGGGCCAAGTACCTGGGAATTGTTGTTGGGTTGACGTTTGCCTCGTTGCTCATCACCCAACAGGCGGCCATCTTTCTGGGCCTTATGACAAGAACCTTTGGTTTTCTGACAGACACAGGGCTTCCCGATATCTGGGTAATGGATCCAAAGGTGCAGTATATTGACGATCTTAAACCTCTGAAAGAGACGGAATCGCTTCGCGTCCGGAGCGTGGAGGGCGTGGCATGGGCTGTTCCGTTGTACAAAGGTTTGCTAAAGGCACGACTTCCCAATGGAACCTTTCAGGCGTGTAACGTAGTCGGGCTTGATGACGAAACGTTGATTGGAGGCCCGCCAGAAATGTTGGAGGGGCAACTGTCCAACCTTCGCAGCAATGACGCCATCATTGTCGATATCGTTGGCGCCAACAGCAAGCTTGCACGAACGCTTCCCAACGGAAACCGCATACCTATGAGAATCGGAGACTCCATGGAACTGAACGATCATCGAGCCGTCGTGGTTGGGATTTGCCGGGTGCAACGGACGTTTCAATCGCAACCGGTCATTTATACCACCTTCTCACGGGCGACGGTCTTTGCGCCGCGCGAACGCAAGCTAATGTCATTTGTGCTGGTGAAGGCAAAACCTGGCCAGGATGTTCCTGCGCTGTGCCAGCGTATTCGCAAGGCAACCGGCCTGGCTGCCTATACCAGAGAGGAATTTAAGGCGCTTACAGTTCGCTACTACATGAAATACACCGGTATACCCATTAATTTCGGGACTACGGTCATCCTTGGTTTTATTGTAGGCGTTGCCATAGCGGGACAGACTTTTTATAATTTCACCCTGGACAATATCCGTTACTTTGGAACACTCAAGGCAATGGGCGCATCTGATTTTATGTTATTACGGATGATCTTGCTTCAGGCGGCGACGGTTGGGGCTATTGGATACGGGCTTGGCGTGGGAACAGCTTCTGCTTTAGGTCTCTTAACGGGCAGTACGGAGCTCTCATTTCGGTTACCATGGCAACTCCTGCTTTTCAGCGCAGTTGCTGTCATGCTGATCTGCGCTGGTTCTGCAGCGCTGAGCATGTGGAAAGTGATACGTCTGGAACCGGCAATCGTCTTTAAGAACTAGGATGGTGTTTCATGAAAACAAAGATATTTTGTAACAATTTAGTTTTTTGAAAAACTCCAACAACGATAATGGCATACCGTCGCCATGTAGGGGCATGGTTTGAAACCTGCCCCTACCGTAATATCAATGATACATGGAGATTGTTTTTCAAAAAACTAAATTGTTACGATATTTTCATGTTCATGTGTGGTAGCTGCAGGCTTTAGCCTGCGTAAAATTAAAATTAATACCCACCCCTGAATCCCCTCCCAGGAGGAGTTCCCTCTTGAGAGGGGATTGGGGATGTGTAAGGTAATAACGGAAGATGGAAATTCCTATACGTAAAATTATCTTTGAAAAGACACTATGAACAGCACTAATAGTATTGCAGTACTTTGTAAAGGTCTGACGAAAAGCTATGGCAGCGGCAACAACCAAGTGCATGCCCTCCGCGGCGTGGACATAGAAGTCCGGACGGGTGAATTGATGATGCTGGTCGGCCCTTCGGGCTGCGGCAAGACCACCTTAATTTCTGTTATTGCTGGCGTCTTAGAGCGCGACGGAGGTGAATGTCTGGTATTTGGTTATGATTTCAAACAGATGAACTCTCAGGAGAAAACGCGGTACCGCGGGAAGAATATTGGATTCGTTTTCCAGATGTTCAACTTGATACCCGCTCTGACGGCTGCTGAAAATGTCGCGGTTCCCCTCATCATCAATGGTGTTAAACGGCGCGAGGCAATAGGCCGGGCGCGTGAAATCCTTTGCCGTGTGGGGCTGAGTGACCGCACGAACGCAGTTCCCGCGGAAATGTCCGGCGGTCAGCAACAACGGGTGGCCATCTCACGAGCGATGTTGCACGACCCAAAACTCATTGTATGCGACGAACCCACGAGCGCACTCGATCATGAGACCGGCCACAAGGTCATGGAACTGTTGCGCGAGGTGGCCGTGGGTGTTGGCCGTGCGTTAATCGTTGTTACCCACGATGCGCGCATTTTTGAATTTGCAGACCGCATCGCCAAAATGGATGATGGGCATATTGTCAGTATAGAGAATTTGCGCACCGATCTCTCAAACAATACCAATCGTTAGGAGGAGACATTATCAGAAAATATCTGCTTCCTGTCTTAGCAGTATCAGGCATTGGATTCGCCATATTGACGGTTGTGAGCGGGAGCAAGTCTATCCCGCCATCACCGCCGGTTGTGGATCCGGGCACACCGCCCTTTCAATCATCCGTGGCCGGTGCTGGAATCGTAGAGGCAAATACCGAAAACATAGCCATCGGGACACTCGTTGCCGGGGTTGTTTCCGAAATCTATGTTTCCGTTGGTAGTGTCGTCAATGCCCGCGAGCCATTGTTCAAGATAGACGACCGAGACTTACAGGCACAATTGGCGATACGGCAAACAGCATTGAGGGTTGCCAGGGCAAACGTTAAGGTAGAAAAGTCACAATTGGACGATCTGAAAAATCAATTGGCAAGAGCTGAGATCTTATCGCGCAAGCAGGTTATCAGCGTTGACGAATTGGACCGGCACCGTTATGCTGTAGCGACCGCAATGGCAAGAGTGTCGTATGCCAGGGCAGAGGTTTCTTCTGCTCAGGCGCAGGTGAAAGAAACGGAGATTAACCTTGACCGGGGCATCGTTCGGGCTCCTCGCGATGGCAAAGTATTGCAGTTAAAAATTCATGCGGGCGAGTTCGCCCCAGCGGGCATTACCCAAACACCACTTATACTCTTTGGCAACACAAAACCCCTGAACGTCCGGGTTGACGTGGATGAAAATGATGCATGGCGGGTACGTCCGACAGCACCGGCTTTCGCCTTTCTGCGCGGAAATCGTGAGATTAAAACATCTTTAAAATTTGTGCGTTTTGAGCCGTATGTCGTTCCCAAAAAATCACTCACTGGCGACAGCACGGAACGCGTTGACACACGCGTGCTGCAGGTCATTTACAGCATCGAAGGCAGCGATCTGCCGATTTTCGCCGGCCAACAGATGGATGTATTTATTGAAGCACCGGCTCTCATCACACCTCATGGTACATCGCAGCAGCCCAAAAAGGATGAAACCCGGGAAATACGTTCATGACCACCGGGAGACGCACAGCAAAACCTTTCGCCTGACGCATACGAACCGAAACAAGGCTTGCTTAATACCCAATTTCATATTATCATACATCACCATGAAGAATGCTTTAAAATCCTTTATAACAGAAAATCTATTGCCATTGGTAGAAATGCCTGGACAGTATATTGGCGGAGAATGGAATTCCATCGTTAAGGAGCATACTGATAGCAGGATAAAAATGGTATTGGCATTCCCTGACACCTATAGCATCGGTATGTCTCACCTGGGCATCCAGATTCTTTACGGACTGCTCAACGAAAGAGAGGACACGGTTTGCGAAAGGGTCTTCGCGCCGTTAGATGACATGGAAACCCTGATGAGAAAGCACAAGATTCCGCTCTTTTCCCTTGAAACCTATACACCTCTGCGAGAGTTTGACATCATAGGTTTTTCGCTCCAGTATGAACTATCCTATACGAATATCTTAAATATGTTGAATCTCTCGGAGATTCCTGTTATAGCATCTGAACGAAGCGAAGCAGATCCTCTCATCATCGCCGGAGGACCTGCTGCTATTTCTCCGGAGCCATTGGCAGATTTTATTGATATATTTCTCGTTGGAGACGGGGAAGAATGCCTGCCGCAGCTTATTGAATTATGGAAGGACATGAAACGGAGAAAACTTTCCCGCAACGAAAAGATTATTTCGATAGCCAAAACCCTGAAAAATGCCTATGCTCCATCCTTATTCACCGTTACGTATCACTGGGATAATACGATACAGCAGATACGGCCAAAGATTGATGGCCTGCCGCCTCTTATCCGATCCGCATCGGTAAAGGATTTAAACAATGCCTACTTCCCAACAAAACCGATTGTACCTTATGTAAAAACCATTCATGATCGGATTACGATTGAAGTTATGCGCGGATGTACCCAGGGATGCCGGTTTTGTCAATCAGGCATGAGTAAACGGCCTACACGGCCACGTACCGTAGAGAACATCGTAAAGCTGGCTGAACTTTGTTATGCAAATACGGGGCATAATGAGATTTCCCTGGCATCGCTTTCCATTAGCGACTATCCAGCCTTACAAAGCTTAATGGAACAGATGAACCGAGCTTTTCATCCAAGGCATGTGAATATTTCTTTCCCGTCCCTGCGGGTGAATGAACAGCTCATCCTTTTGCCTTCCTTGCTGAACGTCGTCCGTAAGTCTGGACTCACTCTTGCGCCTGAGGCTGCAACACAGACTTTACGAAAGATTATTAATAAAGATATTGCCGACGAGGACCTGTACAAGGGGGTCAGTGAGGCATTTAAACAGGGTTGGAATTTAGTAAAGCTCTATTTCATGGTTGGGCTTCCTACAGAGACCGACGATGATATTGATGCCATTGCAAGGCTCGCCTATAAGGTCTCTGAATTGAAAAAGGATATCAGCGGTAATTTTGGGCAGGTGAACATTAGCATTGCGCCCTTTGTGCCAAAGGCGCATACCCCATTCCAATGGCATCCTATGGTTACCCTTCAACGGATAAAAGAGATTAGAAACAGGTTGTTTGATCGAATTCGGCGCAAATGCATTCGTATTAAATTCCACAATGCAGAGCGCAGTATTCTGGAAGGTGTTTTTGCGCGGGGAGACAGAAGATTAGGGAAGGTCATTTATCAGGCATGGCAGGATGGCTGTAAATTTGATGCGTGGGAAGAGCATTTTCACTTTCAAAAATGGATGGAAGCCTTTCAAAAGGCCGGGGTAGACTGGGCATTTTATGTGCATCGGCAAAGGGACGATGATGAAGTCTTCCCATGGGACCATATCAGTTGTGGCGTGGTAAAGCCATTTCTTATAGAGGATCGGCAACGATCTTTTCATGAGGAAGTTACCCCTGACTGCCGTACTGCTGACTGTCCGGAATGTGGGAGCTGCGCACGTTCTCAGAATTTTTGCGCTGTGTAAATCTTCACAACAAATAAGAGTTTTTTGTAACAATTTAGTTTTTTGAAAAATTTCAATAAAATAAGGCTTTAACCATCATCGATGGACAAGGCATTTACCATGAGAAACACACCCCTAAATCCCCTCTTTTTAGAGGGGACTTCTGCTCTCCCCTCTAAAAAGAGGGGTCGGGGGTGTGTTTGAAACCATCAAACACTTTGACCGTACCGTAAAACCAAAAACAGATTGAATCTTTTCTTCAAAAAACTAAAGTGTTACAGTTTTTTTAAAACCTGGGAAAAATTTTCATGATACCTGTATATATTGGACTAGGGTCAAATATAGGAAATCGGGAAGAAAATCTGCATGCTGCTTACAGACATATTCTTGTTATCGGAGGAGTACAACCGGTAAGATGTTCGCGGTTTTACGAAACGGTACCGGTCGGTGGGCCACCGCAGCCGATGTTTTTGAATGCCGTCCTTCATGGAAAAACCTTTCTGTCTCCCCATGAACTCCTTGAACGGTTTCAACGCATCGAAGACCTTATGGGCAGGATCCGGTCGATAAGATGGGGACCCAGAAGTATCGACATTGATATCTTGCTCTATGGCAATGAAATTGTTGACGATGAGCACCTGAAAATACCGCATCCCTTAATGCATACGCGGTTATTTGTTTTAGAGCCACTGGTCGAGATTGCACCCAGCATGGTTCATCCCGGATTACAAAAAACGATACTTCAGTTATATCGAGAACTCCAGGCTTCATTATTAACTACAGCATAAAGATATGTTTTCCCGGCTCGACAATTATATAATTAAGGCTTTTATTCCGACGTTTTTCATATGCCTTCTCATCATCTCCGGAATTTATATCATTGCTGATCTCCTTCAAAAACTGGGTGAATTCATGGATATGGGAGGTGATGCCTTTGGCACGGGAATGCGCTATTATCTATACCTCTTTCCTGTCCTCATCTTCCAATTTTTTCCTGCAATTACGTTGATTGCCGTTGGTATTGTCCTGGTAAGATTATCAAAAAATCGTGAAATACTGGCTATGCAGGTTGCCGGTATCTCCTTATACCGGATTTTAGTCCCTATCTTTATCATTACGGTATTTATGTCCTTTGCCTCATTTGGAGATCAGGAATGGGTTATTCCACGGTTTGCGGAAAGGTTAGAAACCTTAAAACAAACTTCATTCAGTGACAACGTCCACCGAAATCTCCTTTTAGATGACAAGGAAAACGGCACGTTAGTACGCATCTGGAAATATCACAATAAAACGCAAACGATGCAATCGGTATTTATCCTGGGAAGATATGAAAACAAAAAGAAGAGATTTACCATCAGTGCCGAGGAGGGCAGGTGGTTGGGAAATAATACCTGGTTGCTAAGTAAGGCAATAAAACACGTTTATAATGAACAGGGGAAGTGGGTTGCACCCATAGAACAATTTGATAGTTTGGAATTTACGTCCACCATAACACCCGCAGAACTGGGGGAAATAAAGCTTGACCCCAGTTTACTGAATTTTGAGCAATTAAAAGAGCTGTGCGAAAATGAGCCAAACAACCCAAGAAACCGTGTATTATTTCATTCCCGGATTGCTTATACCCTCACACACTTTGTACTACTCTTGCTTGGCATACCTCTTGTGGTCGGATTCGAACGATTAAGCAAAAATTTATTTCTCCGTGTGGGACTGTGTGTTTTTGTCTGCGGCTTCTTTTATGCTCTATCTTTCATATGTGCCAGTCTTGGCAATTTAGGAACGATCCACCCCATATTAGCCGCATGGTTGCCCCACGTCATATTCGGATCTGTAGGATTGCTATTTTTTGATATGATGAGAATGTAGCAGGTCGAACATGAGCAAATGGATGCTGGCATCTTGCCCTTCCCGAATCGTTGTCTCTTTGTATGTGCAAGGAATATGATATGGCTATCCAGGGATACCTCCATGCCTTTTTGGATCTCTTCTATTCCCGATCTTGTCTCCATTGCAGCAGTAATTTAAACAGTTCCTGCAAACTTTATCTCTGTGAGGATTGCACAAGAGGAATTTCCTACGTCAGCAATGCGCATTGTGTCCGATGCGGCGCCGCCCTGGGACCTCACACGGTTTCAACAACAACAGAAGGTTGTATGGCATGTAAAGGAAGGAATCTCCCTTTCAGCACATCAACATCTGTTACGTATTATGAAGGTGCGATGAAAACCTTGATCCATAAGTTTAAATACTCGGGACAAAAATTCTTATGCAATCCCCTGAATACTATGGTGCTGGAACAGGAAAAAGTGAAAGAACTTGTTCCAAACATTGATGTCATCGTGCCAGTGCCACTTCATTGGATCAAAAAAATGCGCCGGGGTTTCAATCAGGCAGAACTTTTAGCGCGGGGAATTCAGCAACATTTTTCAAAACCAGTATCAGTAAATAATCTCTACCGCGTTAAAAATACTGCGTCGCAGACCCAATTATCAAAGACGCAGCGACTGGCAAACATCCGCAATGCATTTCGAGTATATGATCCAAAATCGTTTCAAGAAAAGAGGATATTATTGGTAGACGATGTATTAACTACCGGGGTAACAGTATCTGAGTGTTCGAAAATATTAAAACAATCCGGCGCCAGGTCTGTTCATTTACTTATTTTGGCGACTGCGAAGGATCATGGTTAGCAACACGATTCTTAATTTCGATGATTCATTATTTCCCCTTGTTTATTCCTTGACTCTTTTTCTCATTTTCATATAATACCCTTTCTTTGATTTATATTTATTTGTCTATAGGGGGGGCTCTCCTGCGCATGTATGGTTTTTCCTTCAAAAATTACTTCATACGTGCTGTGGAGTTTCTTTTTAACCGCGGACCGGCTTATTATGCAGGAGCGATAAGATAAGCGAAAGGATAATTAACATGAAAAAAAACTATTTGTTTACGCCCGGCCCTACCATGGTGCCACCTGAGGTTGCATTGGCCGAAGCACAACCGATGATTCATCACCGGACACCGCAGTTCTCGCAAATCTTTTACGAACTAAGTGAGGATTTAAAGTATTTATTCCAGACAAAGACAGGTGAAGTATTTACCCTTATGTCTTCCGGAACGGGCGCTATGGAGGCATGCGTTGCAAATGTTTTATCCCATGGCAATAAGGCTTTGGTAGTGGTTAGCGGAAAATTCGGCGAACGATGGGCAGAATTATGTGCTTGTTTTGGCATTGAAGCTATCTCAATTTGCGTTGAAAATGGCAAGGCCGTAAATCCAGCGGATATTGAAGCGGCACTTAAAAAAACACCGGGAATTACAGCGGTATTTACAACACAATGCGAGACCTCTACGGGTGTCGTGCATGATATAAAGTCTATTTCGCCAATCGTGAAGAAATACGGGGCACTCATGGTTGTTGATTCCATAACGGGCGTTGGCGTTCACCCCTTCATGATGGACGAATGGAATATTGACGTTGCTATTACCGGTTCTCAAAAAGGATGTATGATGCCGCCGGGACTTGCTTTCGTTTGTGTGAACAGCAATGCATGGGCGGTTATTGAAAAGGCAGGCTTACCCAGATATTATTGGGATTTCAGGAAGATGCGAAAAGAATTAAAAGACAAAACAACCCCCTTCACTCCGGCGGTTTCACTGGTTATGGCAATGAAGACCGCGATAGATATGATTAAGAAGGAAGGTATTGAGAACGTCTGGAAGCGGCATGCACGTCTGGCTCATGCCACAAGGGAAGGCGCAAAAGCGCTTGGCCTGGAGCTCTTTGCAGGTGAATATGCAAGCAATGTATTGACCGCGATCAAGGCGCCGAAAGGGATCGACATCGATAAGATTATCAAAAAACTAAGGGATGAGACTGGGGTAACCTTTACGGGCGGACAAGATGAATTAAAGGGAATGATAGTCAGGATTGGTCACATGGGCTATGTGAATGATTTCGATGTTATTGTCGCCATTGCCGCCCTGGAAAAGGGACTCTATGAGGCAGGATATCGATTTGAATTAGGACGAGGGCTTTCCACGGTGCAGTCATTGCTGGTAAGCAAAAAATAGTACCAGAGCTAACGTATGAGTTTAGACGCAGACATGGCAGCATCAGAACTGTTTAGCTATTGATTTGTCCAGCCAAATTTTGTCCAACTATAAGCTATCAAGAGGGGAATCGTACTGGATTGAAATCCTGTACATTAAATTAGATTGCTTCGGCCTATCGTCCTCGCAATGACATTTGCATGCATACTTATTTAATAGAGCCACGATAACTTTGATTGTGACTTATCTTCGTTGGTTATCGTGCATGGCGATTTTTGCTTACCACAGCGTTCTTGCAGCTTCATTCCTTTAACGCACCACCATCTGAATAAACCAATAACACCCCTTCTCTTCTGAATCTGTTTCACCAGGAGTTTTAAGGTTGATTACCTAATCTTTAGACATTAAAATAGATCTGTCTTATATGGATATTTTAAGATGCTCTAAGGAAACCGCTAAGGACAATTCCAATTACGGCAGAGCACTAGTCAACGGAATTGAATAGAAGCACATGAAGATCCTTCTCATAGACCCGCCTTTTTACCGGTTTTTCAATTATTACAATCGATATTTTCCTTTGGGGCTAAGCTATCTGTCTTCTACGCTGAAAAAAGCAGGGCATGAGGTAGTTATCTACGACGCTGATTGTAATAAAAATTCAAAAGGAATGGATTACACGCGATTACCCGAAAAATATCGTATCTACCTGAAAGAATTGAAAAATCCGGAGAACTCTATCATACAAGAGATTTCTGAAACTTTTAAGAAATATCAACCGGATATCATCGGTATAACGTAACTATTCAGCGTATATTCGCTCATACTTGCTATGAGCGAACAAAATCAGGCA
>CAZBCT010000085.1:0-13346 GCA_964490485.1 uncultured Candidatus Brocadia sp.
GTATGAACACATCTATGCCAATTATAGCAAATGCTTCGCCCCTACTTTTTCAAAAAACTAAATTGTTACGATAAAACTAGGATTTTCAGCAAACTCTTGTGAATCCCCATTGCTAATCTCCATTAAAAACATAATGCGGAGTTAAGCCGTGAACCCCTTGCTCCCCCTCCGCCCCGCTTCGGGAGAACAATGTCATTAACAAGTTTTCCTTAATTTGACAAATCGTACAGCATACGACAAGAAATATTTGACAGAACTACGGATGTATAAAATTCTCACTACGATATTTCTAACTTGTTAATATTGCAAATTGAGTGATATCAAGAAAACAGGATAAGTATTCATGCTAAATATCCCTGCCGATGTTGATGATAGTCAAATAACACCGTTGTGCAAGCTCAACACGGACAAACTGCGTTTGTCCGTGCCACCCAATTATAGTAAATGCGCAAAGAAAGTTGTCATTGCGAGGGTGCTAGCCAGAAGCAATCTCTATCGCGGGATTGCTTCGCGGAGTTTACACTGAGCAAAGCGAATGTGCTCGCAATGACCAGTACATGTCAACTTATTTCATACGTTTACTATAGTATGCCCGGCTTAGTTCCTTGCCGGTATTACTGACCCTACACAGGCGACCATGTTGCCTGGTGTTTGAGCAGTTTCCATCTCCTCTGGATTTCCGCTTCAGCCTGCTTCATGAGCGCTGCTGCAACTTCCGGATTGCTCGCCTTTAACGCCCGATAGCGGTTTTCTTTGTAGGCATATTCTTCAAAAGAAACGGACGGGTCTTTGCTGTCAAGAACCAAAGGATTCTTCCCCTGTGTCTCAAGCAGTGGATTATAGCGGTAAAGCGGCCAATAGCCGCTGGCAACCGCCTTTTTCTGCTGTTCTATGCCTCTGCTCATGTCAAAGCCATGGGCAATACATACAGAGTAGGCAACAATCAGTGCTGGTCCGTTGTACGCCTCTGCCTCTGTTACTGCCCTAACCGTTTGCGCAAGATTCGCCCCGAATGCCACCTGGGCAACGTATATCTTGCCATAGGTAGCCATCATCAAAGCGATATTTTTCTTGTGCGTCCTCTTTCCACCGGCTGCAAACTGTGCAACCGCCCCCATCGGAGTCGCCTTGGACATCTGTCCGCCGGTGTTCGAATAGACCTCGGTATCCATAATGAGGAGTTTTATGTTTTCGCCCGACGCCAACACATGGTCGACCCCGCCATACCCGATGTCATAACCCCATCCGTCACCGCCAATTGACCATACTGATTTCTTGACCAAATAATCAGCAAGAGAGAGGAGGCTCTTTGCATCGGATGAGGCATCCTTTGACAGCCGCTTTTTCAGCTCTTCTATACGTCCTCTCTGCTTTTCAATTCCTTCCTGGGTAGATTGGTCGGCGTTTTTCAAGGACTCAAAAAGTTCTTTTGCATCCCCATACGCAGGTGTCTTGACCAGCCTCTCCAGCAACTCTACTGCCTGGGAATGAAACTTATCTACCGTCTGCCGCATACCAAGACCAAATTCTGCTGTGTCCTCAAAGAGGGAGTTCGACCACGCTGGTCCACGTCCATCAGCCCTTTTTGTATAGGGTGTTGTTGGAAGATTGCCACCGTAAATGGATGAACACCCGGTGGCATTGGCGATAATCAGGCGGTCGCCAAATAACTGGGTGAGCAATTTGATATAGGGAGTTTCCCCGCATCCCGCGCAGGCGCTGTGATACTCAATAAGAGGCTTTACAAACTGGCTCCCTTTCACGGAATTAACGTTAAACCGAGAGGCATCCGTTTCGGGGAGATCGAGGAAGAACTGGTAGTTTTGCGCCTCGTGATGACGGAGCGGCTCCTGAAGTTTCATATTAATGGCCTTGACATCGGGGATCTTGTTCCCCTGTTCATCCTTCTTTTGGCCGGGACAGTTGAATACACAGGAACCACAACCGGTACAATCTTCCGGCGCTACCTGGACGGTAAATTTCAGCCCTTTCAGTTCTTTACCCGTCGCATCAATCGATTTGAACTTTTGGGGAGCATCTTTTAATAATGCCGGGTCATACGCCTTTATCCGGATCGTTGCATGAGGACAGACAAATGAGCACTGGCCGCACTGAATACAGGCATCCGGCTCCCACTCTGGGATATGGACACCAATATTCCTTTTTTCATACTGAGTTGTCCCGGTAGACCAGGTGCCATCGGCCGGTATAGCTGAAACAGGCAGATAATCCCCTTTGTTGGCAATCATCTTTGCTGTCACATTTTTTACAAATTCAGGCGCATCTTCAGGCACCGGCGGACGCATCCTAATCTTGCTGGTAACCTTGGCCGGCACCTTGACCTCAACGATATTCTGAAGCGCCTTGTCCACGGAGGCGTAGTTCATCTTAACCACTTCATCACCCTTCTTTTGATACGTCTTTTTAAGCTCGGTCTTAATTGCATCGACAGCTTCTTCCTTGGGAATAATCCCCGAAATTACAAAGAATGCTGTCTGCATAATGGTATTAATCCGTGTACCCAACCCAATCTCCTCAGCAAGGGCGATAGCATCGATAATATAGAATTTCATCTTCCTGGCAATGAGATGTTCCTGTACTTCCACCGGCAGACTGTCCCAGATCTCGTCCTTGTTTTTTGAAGTAGTCAGGAGAAACGTTGCGCCTTCCTCCGCATGAGACAACATATCGTATTTTTCAAGGAATGACGGATTATGGCAGGCAATGAAATTTGCCTTTGTGACAAGGTACGGGTTGAGTATCCTGTCTTTCCCAAAGCGCAGATGGGATACCGTCGTTGAACCAGACTTTTTTGAATCATACACAAAATAACCCTGCGCGTAGTTATCGGTTTCAGAGCCGATAATCTTGATCGTGTTTTTGTTTGCGCCAACGGTACCGTCCGCCCCTAAGCCATAAAACAGGGCGCGGTACGCCTCTTTCCCTTCTATTGTGAAGGATTCGTTATACGTGAGACTGGTGCCGGTAACATCGTCGTTAATACCAATGGTAAAGTGGTTCTTCGGTTTGTTCTGTGCAATATGGTCAAATACGGCCTTCACCATAGCCGGGGTGAAATCCTTTGAACCGAGCCCATAACGGCCACCAACGACAATGGGATAATCCTTGAATTTAGCCGTCCCCCTATCCATTGCTTCACCGATGGCTGTTCTCACATCGAGATATAACGGCTCGCCAATGGCACCGGGCTCCTTGGTGCGATCAAGCACGGCAATCGCCTTTACACTGGCAGGCAAACTATCAGCAAAGGCGTCAACATCAAACGGCCGGTACAGCCTTACCTGAATCAATCCCAGTTTTTCTCCCTGTGCATTGAGTTTCTGGATAGTATTGAGCACGGTTTCTCCGGCTGAGCCCATGATGATAATAATGCGTTCAGCATTGGGTGCGCCAGAGTAGTCAAAAAGTTTATACTGTCGACTGGCAATCTTGGCAAATTTGTCCATTGCCTTCTGCACAAGGGAAGGGGTCGCAGCATAATATTTATTCACGGTTTCCCGTCCCTGAAAGTATACATCCGGGTTTTGAGCGGTGCCGCGGATGTAAGGATTGTCAGGAGTAAGACCCCGCTTACGATGGGCTATCACAAGATCATTGTCGATCATTGCCCGCATATCATCAAAAGAAACCTCTTCTATCTTTTGCACCTCATGGGACGTTCTGAATCCATCAAAGAAGTGCATGAAGGGTATCCTGGATTCAAGGGTAGCCGCCTGAGCAATCAAGGCAAAATCCATGGCCTCCTGCACATTTTTTGAGCACAGCATGGCAAAGCCCGTAGACCGCGCAGCCATGACGTCAGAGTGGTCGCCAAATATGGATAGTCCCTGACACGCCAGGGAGCGTGCGGTTAAGTGGAAGACCGTTGGGGCAAGTTCTCCGGCAATCTTGTACATGTTAGGAAGAAGCAACAAAAGCCCCTGAGAACATGAAATCGTGGTTGCCAGCGCACCCGTGGTAAGTGAGCCGTGCACCGCCCCGGCTACTCCCGCCTCTGATTGCATCTGGCTTACCTTGGGGACCGATTCCCAGATATTTACCTGCCCTGCAGCAGACTTTGCATCGCAAATTTCTGCAATGGGTGATGATGGGGTTATCGGATAAATGGTGATAATTTCATTTGTTGCGTGCACCACGTGTGCACACGCCGTACAACCATCAACGGTTACCATCTTACGACTCATGTCACTCTCCTTGCTGTTTTTAAATATTGGCAAAAATTAACCACAAAGGACTTGGAGTTCTTAATTTTAGATTTACGATTTCAGATTTCAGATTTATGATTTTCTAGTCTCAAATCGTAATTCGTAAATTGCAAATTTATTATATATTTTTCTCTGTGTCTCTGTGGCACAATCCTTTTTGATTGATATTTAATATTTACTCAGCATACACTATTTTTCTCATTTTGTCGAGGAAATGTATTGATTTCTGATCATTTCGCTTGACTTGTAGCAATCTTCCATTAGAATCTGGGGTTAATCCGAATCTAGGATTTTTCTATATTATTGATAAAGAAAAATATCAATAGGGGGAAACTGAAGATGCTTCGATTTAACAAACGCCGCAATACATTAGAACCTGAAGAATATATTTTTCAATTACAGGATTCAACAGAACCCAATCTCTTTCGGGATGTCTTCCCCTATAACAAAATACCGAAAATATCGTTTAATTACCGGCTTAATCCGATGAACCCACCTGAGGAGATATGGATTACCGACACCACTTTTCGGGACGGACAGCAATCCCGTCCACCGTATACCGTCAAACAGATTGTCGACCTCTATGACCTGATTCATAAACTCGGCGGCAAGAATGGACTTATCCGCCAGTGTGAGTTTTTCCTGTATAATGAAAAAGACCAGCAGGCGGTGAGAAAATGCATGGAACGGGGTTATACATATCCGGAGATTACGGGATGGATCAGAGCGGTAAAGAATGACTTCAAATTAGTCAAAGAAATGGGACTCAAAGAGACAGGAATTCTGTGCTCCTCGTCTGATTACCATATCTATTTGAAATTAAACAAAACAAGAAAACAGGCAATGGATATGTATCTGGATATCGTGCGGACCGCACTCGAAGAGGGGATTATTCCGCGGTGCCATTTTGAGGATATTACCCGATCCGATTTTTATGGTTTTGTGGTACCCTTTGCCAAGGAACTTATGAAATTATCTAAGGAAAGCAAACTTCCTGTAAAGATTCGCGCCTGTGACACTATGGGAATGGGCATTAGCTACCCAGGCGCTGCCTTGCCGCGCAGTGTGCCCGGCATTATTTACGGTCTCAACCACTTTGCCGGAGTTCCATCAGAATATATGGAGTGGCATGGTCACAACGATTTTTATCTTGCGGTAAGCAATGCTACAAGCGCATGGCTTTATGGATGCAGTGTAATTAATGGTACGTTACTAGGGTTAGGAGAACGTACGGGAAATACGCCCATTGAGGCGCTTGTCATCGAATACCTTGCCTTGAGGGGCAACGACGACCAGATCGACACGACGGTAATAACGGAAATTGCGGATTACTACCGCAATGAAATCGGATATCCCATCCCACCGACGCAACCCTTTGTGGGCTCTGAATTCAATGTTACCCGCGCCGGCATTCATTCGGACGGGTTATTGAAGAACGAAGAAATCTATAATATCTTTGATACGAAGAAGCTCTTAAACAGACCCCTTGGCGTTGCGGTAACGGATAAATCCGGCGTGGCGGGAATTGCCCAGTGGATAAATATCTTTTTTGAGCTCAAAGGTGATGAGCAAATTCTCAAGACCCATGAAGGGGTCACAAAAATAAAGGAATGGGTAGAAAAACAATACATCGAAGGCCGTATTACTTCTATCTCTGACGATGAAATGGCAGAACAGGTGCGTATCTATTTTCGCGATAGTATCAAATCCGATAAATTGCAAAAATCTGGAACGAATAAGACGAAATAACATCTTTGAAGTTATTTGAGTTTCAGGCAAAAAACATCTTAAAAGAGCATGGTATTTCTATCCCTCGTGGCGTAGCCGTATCCCGGAGCGCTGATGCCTCAAAGACATTTCAGGAAATCGGTTGTACTCGTTGTGTTATAAAAGCGCAGATACTTGCCGGTGGCAGAGGAAAAAGCGGCGGAATTCAATTTGCCAGTTCTCCTGAAGAAGCGCAGTCATGTGCTGGCGGCATGCTGGGTTCACATCTTGTAACCCGACAAACCGGTCAAAAAGGAACGGAAATTAAATACGTCCTTATTGAAGAAGCCCTTCCCATAAAAAAAGAGCTGTACCTCGCAATAACAATTGACCGCTGCCTCCAAACACCGATGCTGATTGCCAGCGCCGAAGGGGGAATGGAAATCGAAGAAGTCGCAAAAAGAACACCCGATAAAATTATAAAAGAACCGATTGACGTATTCTTTGGTATCCATCCATTTCAGGCGCGTCGCATTGCCTCTCAATTGAGCATGTCAGGTACGCTTGCAACGAAGTTAAACAACCTTGTCACGAATCTGTTTAACGCCTTTCTGAAAAACGATTGCTCATTATTAGAGATCAATCCCCTGGCAGTAACGGCTCATGATGAAATATGCGCGCTGGATGCAAAGATGGATGTTGACGATAATGCCCTTTACCGCCATCCCGAATTCAACCAATTTATCCCTTCTCAGGATATCTCTCCCGCAGAGGCTTTGGCAAGGAAACACAGACTAAGCTACATAGGGCTCGAAGGAAATATCGGATGTCTCGTAAATGGCGCTGGTCTGGCCATGGCTACCATGGACATTATCAAGCTGCACGGCGGAGAACCAGCTAATTTTCTGGATGTGGGGGGTGACGCATCCCTGGAACAGGTCACACAGGCGTTCAAGATCATCTTGTCCGACCCGAAAGTGAAGGCAGTCTTGATCAACATCTTTGGAGGAATCATGAAGTGCGACGTAATCGCCTCCGGTATTATTCAGGCCATTAGGGAAGTAGGAATTCACATCCCTTTAGTCATCCGGCTGGAAGGGACCAATGTTGAAATTGCAAAAAAAATCCTCGACAATTCCGGCCTAAAAATTACCTCTGCCAAAGATATGAAAGAGGCTGCAAACTTAGTGGTGTCAAAGATTCTGTAGTATTTTGCAAAACTCCTAAAACGATGGGGATATTAATACATAAGGATACACGGGTTCTGTGCCAGGGCATCACGGGACATGCAGGCAATTTTCACTCTGAACGCATGCTTGAGTATGGCACCAAACTGGTTGCAGGTGTTACCCCTGGTAAAGGCGGCACGCTGCACCACAACATTCCTGTTTTTGACAATGTGCTTGAGGCGGTGACAAAGACCGGGGCAAACGCTTCCGTCATTTATGTACCTGCCCCTTTTGCAGCGGATGCTATTATTGAGGCTGCTGACGCTGAAATGGAGCTCGTGGTCTGTATCACCGAAGGAATTCCTACCCTAGATATGATCAGGGTAAAAAAATATCTCTCAAACAGAAGGACTCGTCTTATTGGTCCCAATTGCCCAGGCGTAATAACACCCGGGGCCTGCAAGATCGGCATTATGCCGGGATACATCCACAAGCCCGGTCACGTGGGAGTTGTTTCACGCAGTGGAACGCTCACCTACGAGGCGGTCTGGCAGTTGACTCAGCGAGGTATAGGCCAATCCACATGCCTTGGGATTGGAGGCGATCCCATAGTAGGAACTGATTTTGTGGAAGTACTGCGATTATTCCAGAATGACCAGGAAACACAAGCTATCGTAATGATTGGAGAAATTGGAGGCAGTGCAGAAGAAGCGGCTGCCGGGATAATACAGAAAGAGATTACAAAACCGGTTGTCGGTTTTATTGCCGGCAGAACGGCGCCTCAGGGCAAGCGCATGGGACATGCCGGGGCAATCATTACCGGCGGTAAAGGCACGGCAGTGTCAAAGATTTCTACACTGAAAAACGCAGGTATTACCATAGCAGACAGCCCCGCAGATATCGGCGAAACAGTCGCAAAGACACTTGGGATCGCGCGGCATCCCGAAAATGAGCGGGACCACTGAAGTTCATCCCCAGACATTCGGTAACTCTTTCATTGCTCATAGAAAAGCCTGACACATTGCCGAAAGTACTACTGCTATGAGGAGAATCCTTCACATCGATATGGATGCATTCTTTGCCGCAGTTGAGCAAACGAGAAATCCAAACCTGATCGGCAAAGCCCTCGTCATTGGCGGAAGTGGCGATCCAACCCAAAGAGGCGTTGTATCAACGGCATCGTATGAAGCCCGGAAGTTTGGAATACACTCTGCGATGCCATTAAGAACTGCATATAAACTCTGTCCCCATGCTGTTTTTCTTCCTGTTGATTACCGGGAATATGCAAGGGTATCTGGGAAAATAAAGGATATCCTGAAAAAGTTCTGTTCGCTCATGCAAGATGTTGGAATTGATGAAGCATTCCTCGATATATCCCAAATAGATAAACCGCCGGAAGAGATTGCGAAGGAGATCAAGCTGGCAATCAAACAGGAAACCGGCCTCACCTGTTCCATAGGGATAGCGCCCAATAAGCTCCTGGCAAAGATTGCCTCAGACATGCAAAAGCCGGACGGGCTTACCATTATCACCAAAGATGATATAGAAAACCGGATATGGCCATTGCCGGCAAGAAAACTCTGGGGTGTAGGGCCAAAAACTGAGGCATACTTGAGAGAAATGGGTATTGAAACCATTGGAGCGCTCGCTTCACTATCTCTGGAAAAACTCCTTGAGAAATTTGGAAATTCTTATGGAAAATACCTCTACGAGGCATCAAGAGGAATTGATGATAGCCCTCTTATTACCCATTGGGAACCAAAATCCACAAGCAGAGAAGTTACCTTTCAAAGGGATATTGACAATTGGCAGGTCATCGCCAGGACCATTGCAGAACTCACCAGGGAGGTCGCAAGAGATATGAAGCAGTCTGGTTATAAGGGCAGAACCGTTACCGTAAAGATAAGATTCAGCGATTTTGAAACTCACACAAGGGCTAAAACCATTGAGAAACCGACGAATTCTGTGGACGAAATCAGGACGGCTGCCTTTGATTGCCTCAGGAGGTTTGAACTAAAAAAGAAGGTCAGGCTTATAGGAGTAAGAGTGGGAGGGTTAGAAAGGCATGAATGACACTATTCATGAAGGGGTGTCTTTTTATCCGATGTTTCCGGGCTTAGCGAAGCTGTAATTAATTCACAAGTAAATAATAAAAGCATCACGCGGCGGAAACAAATGCATCTTCATTCGTACAAAAATGCAAACAGTTTATGTATGATACTCTGCATTAATAGTCACATATTCATGTGACAGGTCGCACGTCCAGACGGTGTCCTTATAGTCCCCCAACCCAAGTTCCAGCCTGATCACAATGTCCCTGTTCTTCATGGAGGCGCTCAGGACATTCAGGTCGCACTGAGTGGGCATTCCCTTCGCAAAGATGAGGATATTGTTGATATAAAGGGTGATCTTTGATGTGTCGAGTTCTACGCCTGCATAACCAGCAGCAGAAACGATGCGTCCCCAGTTGGGATCTTCCCCGTTAAGCGCCGTTTTTACGAGAGGCGAATCTGCAATTGACCTGGCAATCCTTGTTGCATC
This sequence comes from uncultured Candidatus Brocadia sp., assembly GCA_964490485.1. Classification (GTDB taxonomy): domain Bacteria; phylum Planctomycetota; class Brocadiia; order Brocadiales; family Brocadiaceae; genus Brocadia. Next base: position 9,644 of record CAZBCT010000085.1, read on the forward strand.
GCCTTTTGATCTCGCGCCAATCACGTCGATTTGCACAAATTTTGTTGCGCCTTCCCCGTCCATCACAATAGCCTTTGCAAGATAGCTGGTTACATAATCCAATCCTTGCTGAAAAATCTGGAGTTCGTTATTTTTTACAGGGACAGTTATCCCGGAGGCGCCATTGGCGATAATGGCGATGGTATCGTTGGTGCTCATATGACCATCGATAGTAATGCGATTAAAAGAGGATTCTGCTGAATTTTTGAGGCATTCGTTGAGTAGCATTGCCGGCATGGAAACATCTGTCGTAAGGAAACAGAGCATGGTTGCGAGGTTCGGTGCAATCATCCCTGCCCCCTTCGCAATCCCACCGATAGTCACATCTTTGTTGTTGATCTTCAGTCTTACGGCAATGGCTTTTTGTCTCGTATCCGTTGTCATGATGGCGCGTGCCATGGAATTGCCATGCGCCTGAGTGCTTCCAAGGGCATTGACTGCGGTCTGAATGCCGGTATCGATCTTGTCCATGGGGAGAGGTCTTCCGATAATTCCCGTGGAAGCTAGCAGAAGTTCATCTTCGGAAATTTTCAGGCACCGTACAGCAATCCGCACCATTTCTTCAGCGTCTTTGTAACCCTGCCCTCCCGTGCACGCATTCGCATTGCCGCTGTTAATAACAAATGCCCGGATACGTCCCTTTTGGATGATTTTTCTGCTGAGCTTTACCGGAGCTGCATAAATTTGGTTTGATGTGAATAAGGCAGCGCCAGTTGCAGGATATTCTGAAAAGATAATTCCCAGATCGAGGCTATCTTTTGCAATTTTTATCCCGCAATAGGTGGAGCCAGCCTGAAATCCCCTGGGAGCAACAATGCACCCGTTAGTAATTACTTCCACGTTACAGAGTTTCCTTTTGGAGTCATGATATACACTGCATGCTTATATCCTCTCAAGGACTATAGTAAACGTAATAAATAAGTATCCATGCACGTGTCATTGCGCGGGCGATAGCCCGAAGCAATCTCTACGGTTTGGATTGCTTCACGGAGTTTACACTGAGCAAAGCGAACGTGCTTGCAATGACAACTTTCATTTTGCGTTTACTATAATAAGCTATAGAATAAATACGGCAGCAGCGACTACCGTTGTCCACAATCCATTCTTATCCCCACGAGCTGCCTGTGTGATATTTCTGGTCTTTACGATTTTACCGCTCATGCGGTAAATTTCTTTTCGTTCATCATAGTTTTTTGCGGAGTCAAATTCGATACCCAGGGTGGTGGCCAGCATGGTTGCGGCAAGATCTTCTGCATAATCGCCTGATTTTTCCTCAGTTTCGCCAAAAGCGTGGTGTTCGCTAAGATATCCATAGTGTTCCTGCTCACCCGGAGCGGCCATACCCACAGAGGCAGAGATCATCCGGTTCGGCTCATTGGTAGAGTTTTCGCTCATTACGCAAAAAATCACCTGTCCGCCCTTTAACATGGCAGTGCCTTGTTCCTTCGTAACAATTTTGCAATTAGGGGGAAAAATACTGGATACCCTCACCAGGTTGCATTTTTCTATTCCTGCCTTTCGCAAGGCAAGCTCAAACGATTGTAACTTGTCTTTGTGCTTTCCGACGCCTTTGGTAAAGAACACCAACCTCGGTATCATCATAATTGATTGGCTCCCCTAAAATAGGTAAAAAACATAAAATGGGATAAATAAATTTATGGTTGATTAGTGAAACAAATTTCTGGATGAAATTCAATAGAATTTTGAGATATTGCAATAAATTTATGAACAAGAAACCGTCAGTCAGTTTTTCAACCGTGGGGTTTTGCTGCAGCGTTACTACCTGAGTACGACAATAATCTGGAAATTGACCTGCCCAGAGAATGCCCATTCTTTTTTTTCGCTGATTTTAAGTTAAACAAAACTCTGCCATTGCAAGTATTAGAAGAAGAAATCATCGCAATTTCATTTTCATCTTCCTCTGTAATTCTGCCTCTTCGCGGATCTTTTTTACCTCTTCTTTCATATCGCTCAAATCTTCCTGGAGCTTTGCCCATCCATTCAGATGCGCATAACCAGGACTTTCATGATAAGCCCCTTTCCAGGTAACTGCGGCGCTCCGCATTAATTTGATGAACAAGCGGCCTATCCTGGATTTGTTCGCGTATGATGGTAATGTCTCCTGAACGAAGGCATGACCGGGCAAAGGCATGCTCGTGGTTTTTCCCATTGGGGGAGACAACAGGTTTTCTCTTTCCAAACCGGAGATGATATCCCGCGCTTCTTTAATAACAGCTTCGATATTTTTGTACACGTCATCAGCCCTTAGTAACGCCTCCCTTGCAAAGGGTAACGCGTGACATGTATTACAGACCGACAGCATATCTGCCCGTTTCTTTGTGAATTCAACCTCATCTATGGCAGCACCGTTCCTGTCAATGTAATAAAGCCCGCTGCCTGCAACCGGGCCATAGGTGAGTCCAAAACTGAGATCATGCGTGCCCTGCGGCATGTGACAGGTAACACAGACAGGCGATCTCAGGGAATAAATGGTTTGTGATTCTTTTAGTATACCGGCTTGACTTGCCATATAAACACTCCCGTGCTTGGAGGAGATATACATCTCGTAATGCGGGTTATCTGAACCCGTGTGACACGTCCTGCAAGCCTCCGGGGTCTTTGCCTCAAGGGTATTAAAGGTATGCCGTGTGTGACACGAATCGCATTTGAATTGAATATTGTGGCACTGCTCACACTTTTCTGACCGGGTGTCTTTTGGAGCGGACATGAGTTTTCCGCTCTCAAGCATCCTCTCCCAGCTCACGGAGTGTCGGCTCTTCATAAATTCCTGATATTCTTTCTTATGGCATTTGCCGCACATGCTGGCAGTAACATGACGGCGGACTCTTTTGTCCTCGCAACTGCTCCCCTGCGTGCCCAGATATTCCAATTCTGTCGTTTCCGTTGTTGCTAACTCCGTGATAGAACCAACATGACACACCTCGCAGCCCACGCCCTTCCTCGCATGTTTGCTACCTTCCCAATCCGCCACCCATCCATGCGTAACCCTGCGTTCCTCGTGACACGTTATGCACTTCAAGGATTCTTCCGCGATCCCCCTCTCTTTTTTAATAATGGTCACTGTCTCTTCATTTTTGGGAAGTGCAGTCGTTTCTTCAGGGGGAGGGATCACGGTTTTTTGGTGGGTAATAGTTGTCTCTTTTTGAGTCGCACAACCGGCAAACAGAAACGATCCGGCAAGCATGGCTACGAGGGTAAAATATCTCAAAGCCCCATGCAGAGAAGAAGAGCAATCAAGTGTTACTCCGCTTTTTCCGGAGAAATGGGGAGAGGCATGGGTCTCTTGGTTACCACTGTGCCGTGTTGCATAACATTTTGATGGGTGAAACATGTGATCTCCTTTGGCAGAATTATCGCAAAACGTAGGAAATAAGTATACACGCAACTGTCATTGCGATGGCGACAGCCCAAAGCAACCCCCCGCCATGTGATGACAAAAAATCGCCACGTAGCTTCGCTCCTCGCGATGACAAGCTAGTATTAAGACACATTAATTACGATACATAATGCCTGGATAGTTTACCATCAGCATCTTGTCGGGTAAACCTCCATTCGATCTTGGCCTTAGTTTGATTACGGCGCTGCTGTCAGGCGGCCACTTCGGACATCAGTATCGCTTCGCTGGGCAGTCTGCCCCCGATGC
>CAZBCT010000086.1:0-13174 GCA_964490485.1 uncultured Candidatus Brocadia sp.
TCATGCAGTCTGAAAAACGAGCATAAAAAACAAGAAGTTGGTGGATAGTAGTACAAAGAAAAACTCACAAAAAAAGAAGTTTTTACACAGTAATACTATAGCAGAATACTGGCAGAAATCCAGGACACAATTATCCCGGCAGATATGCGAAGCTATGGAATGGTGCGACCCAAACGGGAGCGTTTTCTCGACACCAGTTACCGTGCATCGAGATGGGTGCATAGAGGGAATACCACGGGCAGAGGTCGGCAGGTAAACATCGCTATTATAGGGTTTTTCAAAAAACTAAATTGTTACAAATATTTTTTAACAACCGTTTATTAACATCGCACGCCACTATAATCTTAATGTCTATCGACAAAAGGCCTTTGTACGGACTCTACGCAGATCATGAGCTGATTTTAAGAAGTATACGTAGATTCTCATCTATTTTTTTATTGCAATCGGATGATCAACTGATTAATATTTGGTGCAATCGATACTAAGGTCAAAGAAATAAACTATTTGCCGGGGTGAACATGGAAGAATTATTAGATAAAATTGAATCCAAAAAGGCCAAAATAGGTGTCATAGGACCTGGTTGCGTTGGATTGCCACTTGCCCTTGAATTTGTGCGGAGCGGATACTGCGTAACCGGCATCGATAAGAACAAAGTGCGTATCCGATACCCGCAACGCTTTGAAAAATATTCACAAGAAACACATCGTGCGACTCTAATATGACTGACCTGCTTTTTGAAATTGGAACGGAAGAAATTCCTGCCGGCTACCTCACTCCTGCGCTGAAACAGATGGAAAAGTTGTTTGCGGAACGTGCCAAAAAACATCGTTTGGAGTTGCATTCTCTTTCTAGTACGGGCACGCCCAGAAGATTGACCTTGTTTGTGGAGGGCATTACCCAACGGCAGGAAAGTGTGACAGAAGAGATCCCGGGGCCTGCCGCATCAATTGCCTTCGATAAGGAAGGAAACCCTACCAAGGCAGGGTTGGGTTTTGCCAAATCACAGGGTGTCGGGGTAACTGACCTCTGCATAAAAACGACCCAGAAAGGAGAATACTGCTTTGCAATCAAGAAGATCGAGGGGCAGGAGACGTTATACCTTTTACCGGAAATTCTGACTGAAATTATTAAAAACATCTCATTCCCCAAATCCATGAAATGGAAAGGGAATAAGTTGTTCTTTGCACGTCCCATACGTTCACTCCTTGCAATCTTCGGAGACAGGGTTGTTCCGCTTGAAATCAATGGGATAAAAGCCGCGAAATTTACCTTCGGGCATCCTTTCTTATCCGGCAAAAGGATTGAGATTTCCCATGCCGATTGGAATCTGTACCAGCGATTGCTGAATCAGGAAAAGGTCGTAGTCGACATGAATGAGCGCCGTGAGACACTGAGAACAAAGATCACACAGCTTATGACACCCTATGACGCTGCCATCGATGACGAAGAGTTGCTGGATGAAGTAACTAACCTAGTGGAGTATCCCCACGCCATTGAATGCGGTTTTGATAAAGAGTTTTTGGATACCCCCGGCGATGTTGTCGAAACAGCCATGAAGGAACACCAGCGGTACTTCCCCATCAAAAAAAGAGATGGCCACCTGTCCAATAAATTTATCGCTGTGTTAAACCGCGACGAAAACAATGCCCAAACGGCTGTTCAAGGGAACGAACGCGTATTGAAGGCACGGCTCTCTGATGCCAGATTTTTCTGGAAAGAAGACAGAAAGATGCCGCTGGAAAAACGGGTGGAAGACCTGAAAAACCTTGCCTTCCTTGAAAAGCTGGGAAATTATCGTGACAGGACCGACAGGATCGTTCACCTTTCCGGATATCTGTCACACCGGTTGATTGCGCAGAATCAGTTGCCGATAGAAGCTGATGCGTTGGCGAAACGGACAGCTCTCCTGTGTAAGGCAGACCTCCTTACCCAGATGGTGGGTGAATTCCCATCGTTACAGGGAATTATGGGGCGGGAATACGCCAAATGGGACGGCGAAGAACCAGCGGTAGCCTTAGCAATAGCAGAACATTATATGCCGCGCTTTGCTGCCGACACAATTCCCACCTCAAAGATTGGCGCTGTGGTGGGTTTGGCCGACAAATTTGATACGATATGCAGTTGTTTTGCCGTACATTTAATACCGACAGGTTCGCAGGACCCTTACTCCTTACGACGGCATGCCTATGGTATTATCCGCATCATAGAAGAGTGCGGATTTACGCTGGAAATTCACGAGGTGCTTTCCAAAGCTTTTTCCTTGCTTCCCGTATTCCAAAAGAAATCAGACCGGAATCATCATCAGACAGAGCAGGATAAACAAGTGCACGACATCAAGGACTTTTTCCGGGACAGGTTATTTCAAATAAACGTGGAACGGGGACATCGTTATGACCTGGTAAACGCCGTCTTAAATGCCGGTGCAGGATTTCATGACATCCATGATTTTTTCCAAAGATTGCAAACCTTGTCTCGCGTTTCAAAAGAGAGCTGGTGGCCAGACCTGGTTACGGTCGCTGAACGGACATTTAATATCGGCAAAAAAGCAAACAGCAGCGGGTCTGTGGACGAACGGCTTTTTACAGAACCGGAAGAGCAAAAATTGTGGGAAATTTATAAAGGAAATGAGTCCGTCATTCGAAAACAGGCGGTTGAGAAAAGATATGAAGAGGCATGCCGGGCTTACTACGAGGCCTTTGCCAGACCCGTCCACAATTTCTTTGATAAGGTATATGTGAATGTTGACGACGAGGCCGTTCGTAACAACAGGTTATTACTGGTCAGGAAGATTAATGAATTATACTCCGAAAAGATAGCCGACCTTTCTCAAATGGAAATGTCTGGCGGCAAGCTCAGGGAAGGTTTGCTTGCAAAGTGAGAGGACGAAGTATTTCCAGAAACGGCACAAAAAGCCGTTAAACTTCTAGCAAGTTTTTTAAGAAATTGAGGTTGTGTCTATGAAAAATGTAGAATTTTCTGTAGAAGGAAACATCCTTAGCATAAAGATAGACCTGTCAAAAGAGTTCGGCCCCTCTTCTTCAGGCAAAAATATTATTGTAGCGTCAACGGAAGGGAACGTTACCATTCCCAATCGTGAAGAAAAGATTGGCCTGAACATATATCGCAAGAAATGACCGGGAATTGACAGATATCGCGATATACCCAATCGTCACATCCTTTGGGGTATCACTTCGCAATACTCTATCCTTAACCCGAACGAATCGGAAGAGCATTTTTTGATAGGAGATGCTGAAATAGGCCTGTCCTGATGAAGATCAGGCTTCAGCATAACATTTTGCATTTTTGTGATTCCGAACTTGTTGAAAATGAAATTGAAAAAGAATGAGATTTTGCTATAATTTGCCATTACCATACACGGGCCCATAGCTCAGCTGGTTAGAGCAGCGGACTCATAATCCGCGTGTCCAAGGTTCGAATCCTTGTGGGCCCATTTCCCGCCTAAGCCGCATTTCTCACAGAGGGTAATTCGTAATATCAAAAGGCCTCGGGATACGTTACAAGGTTGCTTTATCAGACTGCTTCTTCGGTTTTTCTGCAATAAAATTGAATAGCTTAACGATTTCATTGATACTATCACCGGGACATACCGCAAAAAGGCGTATTTTGGGCGTAGCACTCCCCCTCCTGCTTAGCAATCATACTATCTTTTCTGAACCTCAACAAAGCATGGGATACGCTTTGCGAATGTTTTGAAAAGCGAGACGAAAGATTTCTTTATAGGGATAAGCACTGGACAGACAAACTGCTATTCTCCTTACGCTCACCTTTACCTGTGCACGGGGAGTGATAGCTGCGAATTTACACAAGCTGGAGAACGTGCTTCAGGAGAGGGCGCGGAAGAAGGAAAAGAAGGGGCGAAAGGCAGCCTAAAAAACGGAAAAAATAAGTAAAAAGCCCTTACCTCCGGCAAAACTCTGGCGACAAATGGCAAGGAAAGGTTGCTGTAAACGCAAAACTACTCCAATACTTTTCAAAAAAAAGTGCGTTTTCGTTCAGACCCTACGTGGTGCGGGTGTGCCCCCCGCTGGTGGGGGTTAGGGGATGGATTTCCCGCGCAAAAGGCCGACCACAAGGGATCGACTCTACGTTTTTTGCCAAAAATGTAAAAATATATTTTGCAAAATACTATTGTGCTTAGAAAGTACTTTTGGCAGGGTGATACGGACAGACTTGTTTATGTATTCTGCTTGTTTTCCAACGCTACCTGGGAACGAGTAATTGATGCAGGGCACGGCACTCCCTGTCCGAGTAATCATCAAGGATAGCGACAGTGACAGAAAGCGATTTTTTATTAATGAAGGCAGTTATTAAAACAAAACGTACTAAGGGCATGGAGTTTGTTGATGTATCCACTCCGAAGATTGGGCCAAGAGATGTGCTTGTCAAGGTCAAGATTGCCTCCATCTGCGGAACGGATGTGCATATTTATGACTGGACACGATGGGCGCAACACCGCTTCACACCGCCGCGTATCATAGGACACGAATTCGTGGGAAATGTTACAAAAGTCGGGGAGGAAGTGGCGCAGGTAAAAGTCGGAGACCGGGTTTCTGCTGAAAGCCACCTTACGTGTGGGCACTGTTACCAGTGTAAGAACGGGTTTTCAGAGGTCTGTCGGAATTTCAAATTATTAGGGGCCGATCATGACGGCACGTTTGGTGAGTACCTCGCCCTCCCCGAACACGTTGTGTGGAAAAATGACGAAGAAATTCCTGATGAATGGGCAACCATCCAGGAACCCTTTGGAAATGCCGTTGACACCGTCCTGTCTGAGGAAGTCTCAGGAAAGACGGTCTTGATCCTCGGGGCGGGACCGATTGGGCTTTTCGCTACCGGCATTGCTAAAGCCTGTGGTGCATCACGGATCATCGTTTCAGATCCAAACAACTACCGGCTAGACATCAGCAAAAAGATGGGGGCACACATAGCCGTTAATCCCAGAAGACAGGATGTTGTTCCGCTTGTCATGGAGGCAACGCAGAATAATGGTGTGGACGTTGTCCTGGAATTTTCCGGCAATAACCAGGCGCTGAATCAGGGCTTAAAGGCCATTGCACCGGGGGGTAGGATTTCCATTCTGGGCATTTATGAAAGACGTGTCACTATAGACTTAAACAAGGATGTCATCTTTAAAAAAATCCGTATTTATGGAATAACAGGCAGAAAGGTGTTTTCCACATGGTACAAGACCTCACGTTTCTTGTCTTCCGGACTCGTTGATCCCAATCCTATTATCACTCACCAGTTTCCCTTGAAGGACTATGAAAAGGGCATGAAACTTATGAAAGAGGGGAAGTGCGGGAAGGTTGTTTTACATGTTTAAGGTAATTGTTTAGCCATAAATTTGCACGAATAAAGACGAATACTTAAGTTATTCCGAAAAAGTGAAAACTGTCTGGCAAAAATATTTTTAAAATATAGTAAACGTAAAAAGAAAGTTGTCATTGCGAACACATTCGCTTTGCTCAGTGTAAACTCCGTGAAGCAATCCAAACCGCAGAGATTGCTTCGGGCTATCGCCCTCGCAATAACATGTGCATGAGTACTTATTTATTACGTTTACTATGATAAGGTTCGTTATGCACAGACCAACATGGGTTGAAATTGACCTGCATGCCTTGAGGCATAATTTGCTTGCCATACAAAGGAAGATCGGTCCACAGGTAAAAATTATGGGTATTGTCAAGGCCAATGCCTATGGTCATGGCGATTATGAGGTAAGCAGGATTTTGTTGAAACACGGGGTTGCAATGCTGGGAATCGCCATCCTTGAAGAGGGCATTCAATTACGGGACAAAGGCATACAAGCGCCGTTATTACTTTTGGGAGGTCTCTTTGAGGAACAAATCGATACCGTTATCCAATGCAACTTGATACCAACCGTTTATGACCTGGAGCTCGCCGGGATTTTATCAAAGAGGGCACAGTTTTTTCACAAGACCGTGAACGTCCATGTGTATGTGGATACCGGCATGGGTAGTATTGGCGTAAGGTATAATAAGGCCGTAGCGTTTGTAAAAGCTTTGCATGATATGAAAAATCTTTCTTTGGCAGGAATCTATACTCATTGCTCTTGTTCAGACGAGCTGGAATCGGCATATACTGATTTACAAATTAGCAGGTTCAGAGAGGTACTGGCAGGCCTGGATGCGGCCAAGATATACATTCCGTTAAAGCATATGGCAAATAGTGGGGCTATTATCGGGCATCCTGATGCTTATTTTACGATGGTCAGGGCTGGCCTTTCGTTATATGGACTCTATCCTTCAGACGAGGTGCCAAAAGATATCGGCATCAGACCTGTTATGTGTCTGAAGACGCGAATTATCCATATCAAGGATATGGAGGCGGGTGATGTTGTAGGATATGGCAGGGTACACAAGATCACAAAACCTACCCGTGTCGCAACCCTCCCCTTCGGATATGACGACGGATATAATCGGCTGCTTTCTGATCAGGGACAGGTTATTATACGTGGCACAAAGGCATCTATTATCGGACGGGTTTGTATGGACCAGTGTTTTGTTGACATAAGCCACGTGCAAGGGGTATCCGTTGGAGATGAGGTTGTCGTCTATGGCAATCAGGGACGGGAGTCCATTTCCATAGAAGCAATTGCAAAGCAACGAAATACCATCCCGTATGAGGTTGCGTGTAATGTAAGCAAACGCGTACCCAGGGTCTACCTCAACGGGGGGTAAAATGTCGTGCAAGTTTAATACGGACAAACAAAGTTTGTCCGTGCCACCCCGAGTATCATTTTTAAATTCATCTTTTAAGGTATCTTGAGTATCGCTCTCGTTGGAAAGGTACTGAGTTTAGACTCCGGAATAATGTTCTATGCTAGGATGCACGGTTTCTACCGTAGGCGGATTGACGAAGGGATTTTTCTGGGCCAGGAAATGGGGATGTGAATGTATTCAAATCTATGTGACACTGTCCCGCCGATGGGATGTCTCTGCGTTGTCACCTGAAGAGGCGCTCAAATTCAAGGCTGCCTGGCAAGACAGTCCGGTCAAAAAGGTAGTTGCTCATGTTCCCTATTTGGTAAATCTTGCTTCTTCCGATAGAAATCTCCGGCGAAAATCACAAGAACGGCTGAAGACGGAATTGTCGAGGGCAAGACAATTCGGTGTAAATTGTCTGATCCTTCACCCGGGAAGTTGTGGAAATTCAGATAAAGAAGATGGCATGAAGAGAACCATTGAAGCGATACATGCCCTATCAAACACGCGTGGTGACCCAAAAACCCAGATACTTCTGGAAACGATGGCTGGCCAGGGAACATCAATAGGTTCTACCTTCGAAGAAATTGCTTGCCTTCTTGAAGAAGTTAATAATCCGGAATTCATGGGTGTGTGTTTCGATACAGCGCACATCTTTGCAGCCGGATACGACATCAGAGGCTATGAGGGCTATGAAGCCGTTCTGCATGAATTTGACAGCATCGTTGGGATCGGGAATATAAAGGCGATCCATGTAAACGATTCAAGAACGGACTTTGATTCCCGCAGCGACCGACATGCCTGCATTGGTGAAGGAAAATTGGGCCTGGAAATGTTCCATGCCCTCATGAGAGACCCAAGGTTTCTGAACATTCCCAAAATTTTAGAAATTCCGGAACGGGACATAAGGAGTGAAGACAATTTAAGACTGTTGAGAAAACTCCAGACAATTCCCGGTCGCCTTCCGAAATCTAAGGTTTTGCAAAAAAAACTCATGCGCGAAGAAAATGGCACCGGATGAGCCCCCTTATAGTAAACGTCATAAATAAGTATGCATAATGCTGCCACCCTGTCATTCCCACAAAAGTGGGAATCCAGAAAAATAAAGGAAATTACTAGATTCCTGTTTTCACAGGAATGATAACTTACTTTAGTCGTCGACTATAGTTTATCAGGGGGATTGTTAAATTCCTGGCTCATAAAGGGGGATATGGGGGTTGGTGTGCCTTGAAGTATGGAATACCTGAGCAATTGAAAATACCACCGCTGCGTGCTTAATCCATATTTGAAAAAGAGTTCTCGTATAACGGCTTTGGATTATTCGCCATTGACATCAGACGTATAATAAATTATTATAAATACGTCATCAGGAGGGATATCATGATTACAAAGCTAACTTTGCGATTAGACAATGAACTGATCAAACAGGCAAAGAAAACAGCACAGGACAAAGGTGTAAGCCTGTCACGCATAGTGGAGGATTATTTTAGGTCACTCGCGAACCAGAAAAAGAAGGCAATGCCAGAGTCTCCGGTATTATCGGAAATATCGGGCGTTCTTTCAACTGGGACAGGCGCAAAAAAGCACCGGGAGGAATACAGAAAACACATTGAGGTAAAATATCGTTGAAATCCGCTCTCTGTGACATCAATTTTTTTCTCGATATTTTCCTTAAGCGCGGGCAGTTTTATCCTCCGGCAGCCTGGGTATTCAAAATGATCGAGGAGAAGAAGTTGAGGGGATATATCTGTGCCCTCAGTTTCCCGACGCTTTACTACCTGCTTTCAAAAGAATTGAAGCGGGAAAAGTCTGTAAAGATTCTGGAAAAGGTTAGGATTGTCTTTCACGTAGCGGCTGTCGATGAGCGCGTGATGGATCTATCCCTGACATCAAATTTCAGGGATTTCGAAGATGCCGTGCAGTATTACTCGGCGGTTCAGGCAAAAGCAGATTGCCTTATTACCAGGAATAAGGGTGATTACAAGGTTGACAACCTACCGGTTTTGACGCCGGACGAATTCATGGCGATTGTCAAAATTTAGAGAACTGGCGATGCGTGGTGGTTGGAACGAATCACCTCCCCTGCCAGTTTCATTACGTCCTCATCAACAAAAGGGATTCAGGGGTTTGTCTGATATACCATGCCACAAACCTTAAAATTCCCAAATAATAATCCGGTATTTTGGCCTTAAAAGGGCGCCTAAATCAAAAGCTTCAATACCATGACAATGACACAGATAGTAAGCACGATCCTGATAAAACGTTCGCCTTTCGTTACGGCATAATAGCTGCCCATCCAACCCCCAAGACCATTGCCCGCAGCCAAAACCAGGCCTATAATCCAGTATATTTTATTATGAAATACAAATATGAGTAATGAGCATAATGCATTGATGCCGGCGATGAATACCTTATGACTGTTCGTTTTTACCAGATTTAACCCGCCAATGATGTTCAGTGCCATAATAATCAGGAAACCAACCCCTGCCTGAACAAAGCCGCCGTAAATCCCTGTAAAGAACAGGAAAAACATGATGGCTATACGACGGCTCACGCTGAGATGTGATATGTCTTCCTTATACTGAATCGTGCCGTGTTTTTTCCGTATCGGTTCCCACGTGATGAATCCGAGAATGAATATCATAATGATGGCAAGCACCTTCTTAAACACCTGATCAGACACCGCTAAAGAAAGCTGGGCGCCGATTATGCCCCCGATAAGTGCAGGACATGATAATATCAGGCTTGATTTAAAGTCTGAGATGCCCTTTCTCCGGAAACCGGCAACGGCAAAGATGCTCTGAACCACCACTGCCAAACGGTTGGTGCCATTGGCTACGCTTGGCGGCAAACCAAGAAAGATAAGCATCGGCAGGGTAAGAATTGAGCCTCCACCCGCAAGGACGTTCACAAATCCTGCTATTGCACCAACAGCAAAGACAACAAGGAACTGCCAGATTTCCATACCACCTCAGGTTGAAAAAAGAAACAATTTAGTTTTTGAAAAATCCATACATTTGAATTTAATCCGAACAAAATAGCATGTGGAGCACGGGAGTGTCCCCAGCTGGCGGGGGTTAGGGGGTGGATATCCCCCACCAAAAAGCCGACCACACCTGCCTGCCGGCAGTCGGGATGGATCGGCGCTACGTCTCAAACGATACACTCAAAGGTTTAGGAATTTCAAAGTTGAGATTCTTCGGTCGTTTCACTCCCTCAGAATGACAAAATAATGCGAAAATGTCATTCTGAGCGGAGCGAAGAATCTAATTAATTATGGTTCAATCAGATTCCCGTCAAGCATTACGGCGGCGATATACTGGTCAAGGTGTTCCCACTCTGCCACATCAAGTTCCAGCGGATTCCGGTGCCAGAAGATCATGTCGGCGCAATATCCCGGCAACAACTGCCCGATAGACCTGTGCAATCTCATGAGCCGGGCGCCATTAATCATAGCTGCCTGCAAACAATACTCTGCTGGCAAACCTAATCTTCTCATGAGATATAATTCCGTGAGGGAGGCATGAGGAGTACACGCGCTGCCGGCATCAGATCCAAAGAGAAAATGTGTAAATGGTCTGCCTTCGTTCAGAACAACGGCATTGCTGAACATCTGCGTGGCATTCCCCCATTCAAAGGCCGCCGTTGCAACGCCGGAACCGGAGCTCACCGCATAGTTCAGGCGGCACCACAGGCTTTCCAGGGTTGGTGAGAGATAAATCCCTTTGTTCTGCATTTCTTTGAGTTGCGTTACTGAGGCTTCTGTCGCGTGTTCGATACAATCCACGGAGTACTTCAATCCCATTCCGATGGACTCAGGGCTTTTTGCGTGAATGGCGAGTATCAAGCCGAGCCTGGCTGTCATCTCCCGGGCAACGGCAAAATAATTTTCCGGAAATACCCAATCATACGTGAATTGCGCAAGATGCAACCCTGATTCCGGTATGATCTTCATGATACCGGCCCCCGTTTCCTGCAATTCACGGATCAATTGTTCCAGCTCATGCTGACTATAAACACGCCGGGTAAGCGAGCTTGCAAAGGCGCCGTCCACCGATGTCGTCCATGTTGACACCAGGGTTTTTGGCACAGGCAATCCGCGTGATTTTGCTGCTTGCAATCCCCGATAGATGCGAGGGGTTTCAAGGCAGGGAGGCCCTTTATCACAACACGCCGTGATGCCCTTGCGGAGCGTGGCTCGCGCATTTTCCACAATGAGACTGATCATCTCGTCAGGCCTGTTTTTTATCAATTCAATTTCTCTTTCCAGGGCTGGTTCGCCAAGCATCAGCCAATGCATATGACAGTTAACGAAACCGGGTGTTACCACAAATTTTGCTGGATCGCTCCGGGATTCACATGACAGAATTTTACCGTCCTGGATACGGAAGCTTACCCGGTTCCACTCGACATTTCCCTGAACAAAGGCAATTGCGTCTACGGGAACCGTTCTGGCGCCAGAGGCGTCTTTAATAATAAAATCTGATGATTTCATGGAATTCCATTTAATGCCGTAAAGAGTCTACATGGATGTATTAAATGCAGCACATTGTTGGCATGTTGAAAGGTAAGCAATTGCATTTTATTTAAAAGAATATTAGAATAAAAAGCACGTGAGATTGCAATCTTTTTCCTTGCCGGGAGACATTCATGAAGTCAGAAAAGCATGAATTTACGGATAATTTTGACTGGAGGCTTTATCCTCAGGCCGAGAATCTTTTGACTGAACGTATCAACACATTCCTGAAGAATAACGATTTTGCCCACGATCTTTCTCTTCGCATGGAGCAAGAGACCTCAACTCGATTTCCTGATTGGATTGACCATATGGTGTTGTCAGAGGACGTCCCCCGGTGTGAAGGCTATGAAAGAAGCCGGGTTTGAGGAGTCTGGTCATATCGAAGCTCCAAACGGTGTGCGAGTCTTTATACATCCGGGGGCCATTTTCTTTCCTGTCTTGCTCGGTAAAGAAAAATTTACCGAAGTCGTATTAAAACCCGAACGGCTGGACCACTTTATTCAGGTAATTGGTCAAAAAATTTCCATAGAAGGTGATATCTGCGGGTCGTACAGGAAGGCCATGGTTTCTACCCAGGGAGATTATATCCTCTCTGCTGTGGAAAGGAGAGGGTACAACGGCTTTTGTTTATCTGAGAAGACGACTGAAGATATCTGGGAATACCGGCAAGCTCTGGAGGCATTTTTCTGCAGGCAGCGGCATTACGAAAGCCCAGAGGAAGGCATGTGTGCCATACAGAAACTGATTGAAAATACCTGCAAAAGGCTTACACCGGCAAGGGTAACGGATGCCTTTTTCAGAGCGGAACGCGTCTATTGGGAAAGGAGAGACCGGGCAGGTCAGGTACAAAAGTCCCGCCAAGACCGGTTGGGACTGGGCTGGGGAAATCATGATCATCATACATACCGTTCGTCACGGGAGAATTTTATCCGATTAATAAAAATCTTTGAAACCCTGGGATTTATCTGCCGCGAGCAGTTCTTTGCCGGTGAGGAGGCGGGCTGGGGCACCCAGATCCTTGTGCATCCGGAATGCAACATCGTACTCTTTACTGACATCGATCTCTTAAAGGAAGAGTGGGACGTAAATTTTACCAGACAGTGTCTGAAACAAACCTCACACCGGGGGACTGTGGGACTCTGGGCAGAACTACACGGAGAAAGTATCCTGCAGGCCGGACTCCACCACCTTGCAGCACGGTTTGATTTTGAAAAATTGCGCACCGACCTGAAACAGGCGAACGTTAACACCATGAAGCCCTTTTCCTATTTTGAATTTTTGAAGCAGGCATTCACCGAAGGGGAAGCGTGGCATGTGGATAAAAAACGGCTGGACAAACTTCGGGAAAAGGCAGTAATAACCGCGGCACAGCATGAGACCTTTTTCAAAGGTGGAGTCGTAGGCAGTCATCTGGAAAGCTTACAGAGAGCGCAGGGATTCAAAGGGTTCAACCAGCATTCCGTGTCAGCGATTATTGCAGCCACGGATCCCAGGAAATACACGGTTCAGGGAAGATACGGAATTTAAGAAGATTTTGCTTTTGACCACGGAGGCACGGAGGCACGGGGAAAGGAAGAATGGAAGAATGGTATAAAAACAGTAAATCTCAGACAACCTGTCAAGACGTGACACCAGGACAGTGTCTAGAAAATACCAAAAAAGCTATGGAAGCAGTAGCAAAGCAAGGAAAGATCAAAAAATAATAAATTGTTATTGAATCGCCTCGGCAATATGATAAGCTCTCTAAGCTCATTTATATTCTTCTCGCAGCCGTTGTCGCAACCTCTCTTCTCAAAGAATACGATGATACCAGTGCTATGTACAGTTAAAAACATTATTGTGGTACTACGATAAAACGAAGCAAATGACCTTTAATATTCGAGAATCAGATGTCCCAAAACAAATATAA
>CAZBCT010000087.1:0-13162 GCA_964490485.1 uncultured Candidatus Brocadia sp.
TTCTTTTCCATGAAATGAAACCAAAAATCAAACACCTTGACCCAAATACCGTTATACAACGTATTTTCAGTCATGGTTTCTATAAACTTTGAAATTCCTATACATTGAATTAGGCTGCCTTTGGCAGCTACTTTAAATCTCCCCTCTAAAAAGAGGGGCCGGGGGTGTGTTACGACCGATTTACACACCCCTTAATCCCCTCTTTCTAGAGGGGAAAATATCTGCTTGAAATTCCTATACATAAATTTAACCTTGCATTTCACCGACTCATCCAGGACATTTTCCCTTACTACCCATCCTCTGACCTCCAATGCCTCGCGGGTAACGGGATCAATCATTCCACCGACCCAGAATTACTTACTATCGTGAATGCTAAAAATAAGCTGTCATTGCGAGGGCGTTAGCCCAAAGCAATCTCCCGGAAAGATTGCTTCGCTCCGCTCGCAATGACGCACTATATATTACCTAAATCCTGCAACAAGGCTTCGTCTTGTTGCAGGATTTAGGTATTTCATTAACAATTCTTTGATGATAATTGGCTAGGGGATGATCATCCTATTGTGCGCTAAATTAACCCCCTTCTTTAATTTCCCATTCCAGAAGATTAAAGTGAGCATACCATTTTTTATCCAGTTATTGCAAATAAAACTTGCAATCTTTTTCATTTTTTGCTTTTATGAATCACAGTCTCAAAAAACTAAATTGTTACTAAAAAAATAATTTTCTATCATCCGTACCTGATTGATCGCCCGCATGATGTATTTGTGTGCAACTATCAAGTTCGGCAAGATTGACGTGGTTGCCGAAATAAACAGACAAACAGAGTCATGAACAGAGCCAAATCCGAAATAATCCGGTACCTCAAATCCGGCATCCCGTTGTTCGCCGGATTTTCGGCGGAACTGTTAGATAAACTCGTGAACAGCTCGCGTGTCGTGTCGTTCGAGCCAAACGAAGCCGTCGTGCATTATGGCGCGGAGGCGACACACTTCGGTGTGGTCTTGTCCGGTACGGTAACGGCATCGGTGATTGGCGAAGGTGGCGCGCGGCTGGATTTAGGGCGACTTGAGGCGGGCAGCACATTCGGCGAACTGGCGTTGATGACGAGCGAGAAGACGCTGGCCGAACTCATCGCCGCGACGCGGTGCGAGGTGTTGCTCATCCCGGTCTCGGTGTTTCAATCGGTCATCGTTGCCGAACCGCAGGCCGTACAGCACATCTCACGGACCATTTCCGAGCGGTTCAAGATGCTGGCGGCCGATCCGGCGAAAGCCGCCGCGGCGCTCCGGCAGGGTGATGATCCTTACGGTTTCAAGCTCAATGGCGAACGTCCGGAACACATTCTCGTGGTCAACTGCGGTTCATCGTCGCTGAAATACACCTTCTACGACACCGAGGACGACACCCGGCACGTGCGCGGCCAGGTCGAGCGGATCGGGCTGGACGGCACGCGCCATGTTCATCGCGGGTCAAAGGGAGAAATCACGCGCGAGTTGCCAAAATCCGGATTCGCCGGGGCAATGGCTGCAATGGTGGAGTCATTGCGTGGCGAACCAGAAGCGAGCGTAGTCGCACATCGTGTGGTGCACGGCGGAGAGCGATTTACTGAGGCAACACTCATTACGGATGACGTGCTCGCGCAGCTCGATGCGCTGAGTCCGCTTGCGCCGTTGCACAACCCTGCCAATATTGCCGGTATCCGTGAGATGCAACGGCTGTTGCCTGCCGTGCCGCACGTGGCGGTATTCGACACCGCCTTTCATCACACGCTGCCGTCGTATGCATACCTGTACGGCTTGCCGTACGAGTTTTACGAGAAGCAGGGCATTCGCCGGTACGGTTTCCACGGTATGTCACATTCGTATGTCTGCCTCCGTGCGGCACAGTTCCTCGGACGCAGGCCGAACGAACTCGAAATCGTAAGTTGTCACCTTGGCAATGGTTCTTCGTTGTGCGCCGTGGATCATGGACGCTCGGTGGACACCACGATGGGGTTCACGCCGGTTGAGGGGCTGATTATGGGGACGCGCTGCGGCGATGTGGATGCGGGCGTGATCACCTTCCTCGAACGGACAGCAGGCATGACCGTCCCGGAGATTGATGAACTGATTAATAAGAAGAGCGGCTTGCTCGGCCTGTCCGGCATTTCCAGCGACATGCGTGAAATCCTCAAGGCCGCCGAAACCGGCAAACCGCATGCGTTGGTAGCGCTGAAGACTTACTGTTATCGCATCCGCAAATACATCGGCGCATACGTCGCCGCCATGGGCGGACTGGATGCCGTGGTCTTTACCGGAGGCGTCGGGCAAGGCAGCGACATGGTGCGTGCGCTTGCCTTACAGGGGTTGGATTGCATGGGCATCCGTCTCGATGAACAACTCAACCGTGAAGCGCGCGGGTTTGATGAAGTGTGCCGCGTTTCAACAAACGACTCGAAGGTAACGGTGCTGGTCGTGCCGACCGACGAGGAACGGATGATGGCGCGCGAGGCATTGAGGGCATTGAGCCGGTCGTACATCACGTGCACGCTCAAAACACAGCGGCAGGAACCGATCCTGGTCGAAGTGTCTGCCCATCACATTCATCTCACCCAGGAACACGTTGAGGCATTGTTCGGCAAGGGACATCAGCTCACGCCGCGCAGCGACCTTTCGCAGCCTGGTCAGTTCGCTTGTGAAGAGCAAGTCACCATAGTTGGGCCGAAAGGCCGCATCGAACGCGTCCGCGTGCTTGGCCCCGTTCGCAAATACACGCAGGTTGAAATCGCGATGACCGAACAATTCAAGCTCGGCGTTCATCCACCGATCCGCGAGAGCGGCGACATCAAGGACACGCCTGGCTGCACACTCGAGGGCACGGCTGGTAACGTGAAGCTGGAGCGGGGAGTCATCTGTGCCTGGCGACACATCCACATGACACCCGACGATGCGCTCCGGTATGGGGTGCGCGACAAGTCGGTCGTGAGCGTACGCGTGGCCGGTGACCGCGAGTTGGAATTTGGCGACGTGCTGGTGCGGGTTTCACCCAGTTTCCGGCTGGCAATGCACCTTGATACCGACGAAGCCAATGCCGCAAACGTCCAGACAGGAGCGCAGGGATTCGTCATGGGAATCCAGAGCCAATGAAGAAAAGAAGCTTTATGAAACGTACAAATCCGTGGAGACAAGGCAGATATCCTGTTCATTGTCGACGTAAGCCTGTGCAAGGAAAGGCGAAGGGTGGATATGTCAATGTTTCAATGAAACAGGATATGAACTCAACCTGCTGAGGATGACAATACGTGACTGTCCGTTTGATAGTCGTTTTATTTTACCGGGTCATACCCGGAACTGCCAAACGGATGACATCGCAATACACGCCACACGCCAAGGCACATGCCCCACAAGATACCCTTCTTTTGTATCGCATCGATCATATATTGGGAACAGGTAGGTTCATGACGGCATGAAGGACGCAAGAGGGGCGAGACAATAAACTGATAGGCCTGAATGAGTTTAATGATGATGTGCTTCATGGGATAAGGCTTCGTTAATTTCGAGGAGTAATTTCTGAAATCCATTTTCAATATCCGCCCGTCTCAGATCGGACGAAAACGGGTGACGCGGAATGGCAATTATATCGACATGCACTGCAAGTAAGTGTTTATTCAACCGGTATACCTCTCTCAGCAATCGCTTGGCGCGATTGCGCCGTACTGCATTTCCAACCTTTTTGCTTACTACCAGTCCCAAACGGGAATACGGAAGTTGGTTGACCGCCACATAGAGAACGACCTTTGCATCTTTAAATACCTTCCCGTCCTGAAAAACCTTTTCAAATTCCTTTTTTAAAGTCAGATGTTCAGCTTTCGTAAATCGGAAATTCATAAGACATACTTCGGTAAAATTCACCTGTTATAAGCATCTTGAGTGCAGACACGTGTACCTTAGCAAAAGAACAAGACGAAGTCAATGGGTTCTCAGACAAGACTCAAGGATATCCTGCGAGCTTCCTGAGTTCATCGGACAAAGACAACGGCTTGAAACCCAACAAAAAGGCCTTTGTGCTGTCAAGTGAGACGTCCGGCGGTCTTGGCGCTGCCATTACCAGATCCTTTTGTCTGGTTGGTATTAGCCGGGCGTCAGAAATGTTAAGGGTGTTCATCATCAGTTTGCCAAACTCATACCGGGAAATACGTTCTTTGCCGCCTATATGGACTAATCCATGCAATTTTTCAAGGGACAGAAAAATTCCGGCTACTGCGGCGGTTACGCTTACAGGAGTTCTGAATTCATCGACAAAGAGACGCAATTCCTTGCCTGCTCTCATCGTCTCTATCATAGGCTGAATGAAGCTTTTTGCTCCGGGCCCGGGAATGCCAAACATCAAAGACAATCGGCAAATGGCAATCATGGGATGCCGCTTCATCATTCCCTTCTCCGCCAACACCTTCTGTTCACCGTAAACATTGACCGGACAAACCATATCTCCTTCACGATACGGGGCGTTCAGACCATTGAAAACGAGGTCCGTTGAAGTAAAGACACAGGGGATTCGATAGTCTGCGCAAAGACCGGCAATATTGACTGAGGCATCCACATTAATTTTCCGGGATTCAACCCAATGAGTTTGACAAAAATTCGGGTCAGATTTCGCTGCGGTATGAATTACGGCATCAGGGCGTATCTCCTGGAATATCTTCTTCACTGTCTCAAAATCCGTCAAATCGATTTTCACAAAATTGACACCTGCTATATTTCCCTGATGAGAGAAAGCCGTTCCGGTGGTTTTCCATTTTTGCTTTGCCGCCTGGCAAACATGCCATCCCAAAAATCCACAAGCGCCCGTAACAAGCAATTTCTTCATAGAGATCATTGCCTTCTATTCCTCACCCGAACGAGTCGGAAAAAAATGTTTTTCTGTTTCACCAGCATCAGCGCAAACCGTTCGATTCCGGTATCCGTAGAGGTATCTCCTGGTCACTTATTGACTCCAACTCAGCGTGCATTTCTTCCCATTGGTTGTAGAGAACGCTCAATTCCTGGGTAACCGTTTTATACTGCTTGTTGATTTCAACAGATTTTTCCCGGTCGTCATAAAGTGCCGGATCTGAAAAAAGATGATCGAGCTCCTTTTTTTGAGTTTCCAGCAAGGCAATTTTTTCTTCTACCGTTTGAACCTCTTTTGTGAGCTTTCTTTTTCTGGCAGTTTGCTCTTTTTTAAGCAAGTATTGCTGCTTGTGTGAATTGCTTCCTTCGGGCTTATGATCGAGGATGTCCGCTGTCCTGTCTTCCGTCGTTTCTCCATGTAATTCAGACGACTTTTTTTCGAGAAAATCCCGCATACTTCCCAGGTGCGTGAGTACCTTCCGGTTTTTTAATTCATAAATTTTCGAGACAAGCCCGTCCAGAAAGTCCCGGTCGTGCGAGACAATCAGCATACTTCCAGCGTAATCAAGCAGCGCATTCTTGAGTATCTTTTTGGTGGTAATGTCGATATGGTTTGTTGGTTCATCCAGGATGAGAAAATTGGTAGGTTTAAGAAGCATCTTGGCGAGAGATAGCCGGGATTTTTCACCACCGCTCAGCACGTAAACACTCTTAAAAACGTCGTCACCGGAGAAAAGAAAGGCGCCTAAGATATGGCGGATATGAGGGATCATGGAAAGCGAGGCAACAGACTCGATTTCCTGCACGACCGTATTCTGCGTATTCAATTTCTCCGCATGTTCCTGGGCAAAATAATCAAAGGACACGTTATGTCCCATTTTGATCATTCCGGAGTGCGGCTGCTCAATGCCGGCTATAATACGGAGTAGTGTAGATTTTCCAGATCCATTTTGCCCAACGAGGGCAACCTTTTCTCCCCGTTCAATCGAAAGGCAAATATTCTGGAATATCACCCTTCCGTCATATTCATGTGAAATATCTTTGATGTCCAGGACGGATATGCCGCTTTGTTTCGAAGGAGGAAACCGGAATTTGACCTGCTCTGTCATGTTTTCCGGTAATTCTTCCTTCTCCATTTTTTCAAGCATAAGCATCCGGCTCTGCACTTGGGATGCCTTGGTATTCTTAGCCCGGAACCGTTCAATAAACCGCTCTACCTCTTTGATCTTTTTTTGCTGATTGACGTAACGCGCCGTCTGTAATTCCATCCGCTTCTCTTTTTCAGTCTCATAAAAGGAATAATTTCCATAGTATTCATGGATTTTTCCCTTCTCCAGTTCCCAAATCCTGGTAACGTTACGGTCAAGGAATGCCCGATCGTGTGATATGATAATCAAACCTCCCTTGAATCCTTTGAGATATTCTTCTAACCAAAGGATTGAATCGATGTCCAGATGGTTCGTTGGTTCATCGAAGAGGAGCACATTGGGTTCCTGAAGTAATAACCGGCAAAGGGCCACCCGCATCTGCCATCCACCGCTGAAGGTGCCGATATCCCTTCCAAAATCTGATTCCTTAAAGCCCATCCCTTTTAAGACCTTGCCCGTTTCAGCTTCAATCTTTGCGCTGTTGACAACCTCCATTTGATGCTGCAGATGTGCGTAATTGTCCAGGAGCATCTGATGGTCTTCACCTTGTATGGCGGGATCTTCCAATCGGGCATGAATTGTATCAATCTGATTTTTCAGATGAAGAATATCCTCAAAGGCGGAACTGGCTTCTTCGAACACGGTCTTTTTTCTGAAGACAAAACCTTCCTGGGGAAGGTAGCCAATGTTTGCATCTTTTGCGCAAATAAGATTGCCTTCACCCGGTTCAATCAGCCGGCAGATGAGTTTGAAGAGAGTAGATTTCCCGGAGCCGTTGAGTCCGATAAAACCGATCCGATCGTTTCTCCTGATGTGGAGCGAAACATTGTCTACAATAGTTTTTGAGCCAAAGGCAAGGCTGACATTATTCAGACGAATCATTTTATTCCGCCATACACCGCTTCCCGATACTCCTTCCAAAAACACTCGGCAGTTCTGAATCCAGCCTCTGCAATGATTTGAAGGTCATCTGTCAGGAGCAATAAATTGTCACCATCCTTTTTCTCTTTATCTGACAATTCTGAGGAGATTTGGTCAAGGGACCTTTCCTCGTGTCGGGTCTTTCTCGTCCGCTCTCGTATTCCCTGGTAATGCAGCCGTCGGAATCTGGCTTCAAGGACGGCATCGGCTGACTTAAAAACATCACAATTTACAAACCAGCCATGCGGCTTTAATATTGACTGAACATATTTGAGGAGCGTAAGTTTTTCTTCCCGGTATAAATGGTGAAGGGCAAAAGAAGAGACCACGGCGTCGACGGGAGAAAGGGTGTCCATCTTTTTTGGTAAATCCTGGAACGTGGAGATGTGGAAGGTGACTTGCCCACGATGGTTGTTAAGCCTTAATTTGGCCTTTTCAATCATGAGCGCAGCCGCATCAACGGCATCAATCTTTGCGTTGGGAAACGTTTCGATGATCTTGTGAGACAGGTAGCCGGTGCCGGCGCCCAGGTCTAAGAAATGCAAATTTTCCGCCCTGTCAAAGGGCAATATCTCACATACAATGGATGCCATTTTGATGCGATTTGGGTGCCAGACATCCATATCGGCGTCATAGGAAGCGACAATATCGGAGTTGTTAAAAGCGTAAACTGTTTCTCTTAAAGTATTACTTTCCATAGCGGTAATCATAAAAATGCAATAGCAGATGATGTATTGTGCGATTATAATAAAAAAATCATGAAAAGTAAATCCACAAGAGACACAGGAAAGGATAAAAAGAAGGGCAGTGCTTCTAAACCCGCATACCCAAGGAAACGGCTGACGCAGGCAACGGTGCGAAAATTTCAGGAAAAGATTTACCAGCACTATCGGATACATGGCCGTGAATTGCCCTGGAGAATGACGCACGACCCGTATCATATCCTTGTCTCGGAAATTATGCTCCAGCAGACCCAGGTACAGAGGGTCATGGGAAAGTATGAACCGTTTCTCAGTGCATTTCTCAATTTTTCCAGTCTTGCCCGGGCATCTCTTCGCAGAGTATTCCGGGAATGGCAGGGGCTGGGTTACAACCGGCGGGCAATAGCCTTGAAGCAGATTGCCCAAAGGATCACGGAAGAGTTCCACGGAAATCTTCCCTCGTCGGTTGAAGTGTTAATGACTTTTCCCGGAATTGGTGGGGCAACAGCAGCTTCAATTTCTGCTTTCGCGTTTCATAAACCGACGGTTTTTATTGAGACGAATATACGACGGGTATTCATCCATAGCTTTTTCCCCGGCAGGACAAACATCAGAGACACCGAAATCCTTTCCCTTGTAGAACAGACCCTGGATACTTCTCACCCCCGTGAATGGTATTATGCCCTTATGGATTATGGGGTAATGCTGAAGCAGAAGCAGGTAAATCCAAACAGGAGAAGCGCTCATTATCAAAAACAGTCCCCATTTCAAGGTTCCAATAGACAGGTTCGGGGAATGATCCTGAGGGCATGTGCCAGTGAATCATACCTTTCCGAGCAGGAAATTGCACAAAGGCTGCAAATAAGTATGGAAAAGATAAAAACCAATCTTGTCCAATTAGAAAAAGAGGGATTTATTAAAAGGAAAAAGGGGAAAATTACCTTAGCCTTTTGATTTGTTTGAAATTTCACCGTGAAGTATAAAAAGGCCACAGTGGATATATTTTCTCATCATCCTTGAGAGCAAAGACGTTTTATAGGATAACGGCATACCTCCAGATACGTATTTACTTGATGTCCTTTGAGATAACATGTTTTAAAAGAAGACGAAGATTGCAAGGCATCTTATTTGCGCAAATCTCTATAAAATTTTTCGTAACAATGTAGTTTTTTGAAAAATTCCAACAATAGCAATGTTTGCCGCGCAGTGTAGGGGCGAAGCATTTGCTATAATTTGGCATAAATACAATTACACCCAAACGAGCAAATGCTTCGCCCCTACCTTTTCAAAAAACTAAATTGTTACAAATTTTCTATTGAAAAAGAGGTCTTGTATAAGAGCATCTTTTTGGTTTATTTCGGATACAAGTCATGTACATTCGGTGGAAAAGAGGTATTTGCCTGTCGTTCCTTATCTTTGAGGTCCTGGGTTGTTATTTGCCGCCGATTTCCAGACCCGTGCCTACCGTAAAATCTCCAGAAAGTAGCACGACTCATGTGATACCCCATAAAAAAGGGGAATCTTATACCATAAGTCAACTTGATCGCTACTTTGTACGAGACTGGAAATACATTGTTATCCACCATAGCGCCTCAACGTCCGGTAGCGCCGCTGAATTTGATAAATATCACAGAGAAAAAAAAAGGTGGGAGAATGGCTTAGGCTATCATTTTGTAATTGGCAATGGAAACGGCACCCCGGACGGAGAAATTGAGATTGGCAATAGGTGGATAAATCAGATAAATGGCGCCCATGCCGGTGTAGAGGAATACAACCATTACGGTATAGGGATCTGTCTTGTGGGAAATTTTAATGAATCGTATCCAACGGCAGCTCAGATGGCATCCCTTTCCATCTTAGTGGAATATCTGCAGGACAGGTGCCAGATTCCTTCTGAACAGGTAATCATGCACAGACACTGCAGGCAAACTGAATGTCCGGGAAGAAAATTCCCTTATGATAAATTGCTTGCAAACACCTATTTCTAAGGGATTAAAGGGATCGAAAACAATATCTTTTTTTCGCTTTACTTGCAATAATCAAAGACGATGCAGCAGTAAATGGTGTCTGAACGGACAGTCTGTTCCTGTCAAAATTGCGCTTTGTTTTGCCGCGCCAACTCTTTTTTCCTCCACAAATCATCCTCGCATAAAATCCTTGAAATCTCTGGTGTTTTATAAGATAATTCTTTTACTGGTGTCTGTTGTGATTGTCCCTTTTTTGGCTGATAGTGAGAGGGATGGTCGGCTGTGGCGATGCCGCTGCTACCAGTAATATTTGGTAGGAAAATCCCCTCACCCAACCTCTCCCGTTGTCCCTCTCCCTGAGGGGATAGGGGGGGGCGCTATTTTACCAAAGTAATGTGAGGTAAAAAGACTTGGAGGTTTATTATGGTGCCGGTGATTATAGAAAAGAAAAAACATACGTACGAGGATTATATTAAAATTTCTGATGATAAGAGATATGAACTTATGAATGGAGAATTAATTATGACACCATCTCCTGTGCCAAAACACCAAAGGGTTTCAAGAAAAATTGAGTTCATACTTGAAAAATTTGTATCGGGTGACAATCTTGGCGAGGTGTTTGATGCGCCCTGCGACGTATATCTTGACAACGAAAATGTAGTTCAACCAGACATATTATTCATTTCTAAAGAAAGGTTGAATATTATCGGTGAAAAGAATATAGAGGGTGCACCCGATCTTGTAATAGAAATAATTTTGGAAAATAGTGTTTACCGGGATATGGTGCAAAAAAAGAAACTGTATGCCAGATTTGGGGTAAAAGAATATTGGATCGTAATTCCAGATGAGAAAGAGATAGAAGTTTATATTTTGAAAGATAACACATATCAGCTTTACCAGACATATGGCAAAGCTGATACCCTCGAATCGCCCGCTTTGAAAGACTTAAAAATAGTTTTAAAGGAAATATTTTCAGAATAGGAGTTATCTATGCAATACAGCGCTAAAGTTATGGATCATTTTGCCAATCCCCGTAATGTGGGGGAGTTCAACGATGCCGATGGTGTGGGGGAGGTTGGAAACCCGGCGTGCGGCGACATCATGAGGATGTCTATCAAGGTCAAGGACAACGTCATTGTCGACGTAAAATTCAAGACCTTCGGGTGTGGCGCTGCTATTGCCACCAGTAGTATTTCAACGGAAATGATTAAGGGTAAGACCCTGGATGAGGCATTGCAACTTACCAACAAGGCAGTGGCAGAGGCATTGGACGGACTGCCACCGGCCAAGATGCATTGTTCTGTGCTTGCCGAAGAGGCCATCGAGGCTGCTATTGACGACTATCTGAAGAAAACCACAGGCAAAGGCCTTGAAAAAAAGAAGCAACACGCACATGATGAACATCATGAGCATTAAATTTGCGCTGAGGAATTTCAAGGGTGAGATTCTTCGGTCGTTTCACATCCTTTGCTTTACTCAGAACATGCCCTCAGAATGACAAGGAATACGAAAAAATGTCATTCTGAGCGGAGCGAAGAATCTAACTAAAAGCAAAGTAAAACCTGGGAGTTTTTATGAAAGCGGATGAAACCCTGGATTGTTATGGCCTCATGTGCCCTATGCCTATCTTTAAGACGTCTGTCAGGATGAAAGACGTTGCAATAGGCAAGATACTCGAAGTTATCGCCACGGACGAGGGGATTAAGAAAGATATTGTCTCCTGGTGTAATACCACAGGAAACGAACTCCTGGAAATCTGCGAAGAGGATGGCGAAATACGCGTTTTCATCAGAAGATTAAAATAAGAAATCGCTACCGCAGCCCCATAGACCAGATACCCGATAGTCGTTTCCGGAGAAACGAAGCAGCAGGAACGCGGCAACCATTTTCTGCACCCCGCAAATGGTTACAATTTATTCCTCTTCTTTTCCCTTCTCAATGCCTTTGCGAATCAAAGTCCGCAGCACAAAACTGCGCTCTGCACCACCCAGGAGTCGCTTGAGATTGTCGTACAGAGTGGGATCTGAGACGAGGGCGCCGAGAGTGCCTTCTCCGCTGGCAATTTTTCCCGTGATCTCATTCACCGTTTCCGTAGTCTTAAGCAAATTCTCCAGGAGTTGCTTCCCCTTCGGATCGTAGAGAAGCGCGGGCAATAACCCGTCTCCTGTTTGAAATGCCTTAAAGCCCTTATCCAATGATGCCGAGAGGTTGTTTAAAGATTCTGCAAAGCGGCCTTCCTCCAGCTTTTTTACAATCCTTGAAAAGGATTCAATCATACTTATCCCCCTTTCAATGGCGGTTGTATAGCTGATGGGCTCCGCACTTTTTATTGAATCTCCATCTTCCACCACGGGTTCACCCCATTCGCCTGAGGTAATCTCCACGTAGGAATCCCCCGTCACATAGCTCAGCCACTTGATCGTGGCAACCGAATCACGATTAATATTTCTCTGAGCCGATTTGTCTATCTTCAGTATCACCTGAATCCCTGCGCCAGGCAATTCTTTGGGCAAAACGACGTCCTTTACCTGTCCTATCCCCACGCCCATAAATCGTACCGGAGCCCCGGCCTTCAATCCATAGACATTCACAAACTTTGTCTTAAGGATAATCTGAGGCGCGAAATATCCTTTCTGCGTGCCGAGAATAAACACCATGGCGCCAAACCCTGCCAACGTTATCAGCGTAAAGAGCCCTGCCCGTAATTCAGCAAAATGTTCTTTTGTCATAAAAGCCTCCTCTAATCGCAGATCGTACCACGGATAAAATCTTTCACCGCTGGTATCCCGGAGGCTGCCAACTCTTCCCAGGTACCAACCATAACAATCTTCCCTTCATGAAGCATGGCAATCCGGTCAGAAACCGTCCTCACGCAATGCAGGTCGTGAGTTACGACAACGGCGGTAACTCCCAAATTCCTTTGCAATTCGATAATCAGCTCATTAATACGCTGGGCTGTTACCGGGTCCAGCCCGGTTGTGGGCTCGTCATATAAGATAATATCAGGTTCTGTAGCGATTGCCCGCGCCAGCCCGACCCGCTTCTTCATCCCGCCACTTAATTCCGATGGCATCTTGTTTTCAATGCCACTCAGTCCCACGACGTGTAATTTTTCAGCTACCCGTTTTTTAATTTCACCCTCTGTGAGATCGAGATGCTCGCGCAGCGGATAGGCAATGTTTTCAGCCACCGTAAGTGAATCAAACAAAGCTGCCCCTTGAAACAGCAAACCGATATGTTCCCGCAACCGAATCAGCTCGTGTTCCCTCATTTGTGTTACATTTTTGCCAAAGACCACGATATCGCCCCTATCAGGTTTTATAAGTCCGATCAATTCTTTGAGAAGGACGCTCTTCCCGGAACCACTCCCGCCCAGGAGGGACATAATTTCGCCCTCCAAGATGGACAGGTTTATTCCATTATGGATCAGAAGGCCATTAAAGGATTTGTAGACATCTTTAAATTCAACAATTATCTTAGACATAAAATGGGACACAGATTTACTTGGCGCTGCCTTTGGCCGCAACCAAATTCGAAATACAAATATCGAAATACGA
>CAZBCT010000088.1:0-13155 GCA_964490485.1 uncultured Candidatus Brocadia sp.
ACCTGCAGGTACGCACCTACAGAGAAAAGTGTTTTTCAAAAAGCTAAAGTGTTACTGACATAATAAGTTGAAATATATATTTGTAAAGCGAAAACCAATAACGTCTGTAATTTATTGCCACCATTAGGCGGTATACTCTATGTTATGTGTCCATCTCCGTCGCAACCAGATTAAAAAGTTTCCTATGGCCGTTACCACCAAACCGGCAGTTACCGCATAAAGGAGCAGTTTAAAATTATGGACGAATCCACTGCTACCCTTGTTGGTGCTTTTATCGGCGGCATTGTTGGAATTGCAGGAACTTATCTCGTATCGGTTTATGAGGCTAAAAAACAACAGTTCTTCACTGCTTGTCAAAGATTGCGCGAAGCATTTCATAATGAACTCGCCATCTTGAGCGACCCGTCTGACACGTCCGATTCCGCTGATATTCTCCAGTCGGCATTCAAGAAACATCTCAGCGCCGTTATTGAGTTTAAATAGGTCTCGCGCGGCTGCCGGTTGGATAGATTCAATAAAGCATGGAACGAATACTATTATGGAGATGGCGAAATATCTATCCCATTTCTTGAACAATATTCCAGGCACATTGGCAACATCGGGCTTGCGAAGAAAAACAGAGACCTTGCTATTAAAAAAATTGAGCATATTTTATCCTTTACAAACACATAACCAATCGCTTCAGTGGACGCTCCTGTCGTAGCGCCGCTAAGCTTTCACGTTATAGAATGCATAACTTAGGTATTGACCTAATGCCATAAACCAAAAATGAGATGAGTTATATGTTCTCGTTTTTCAACAAAATCCGCAAAACGGCTTTTCTTTCTACCTTTATAGCGAGTTACAAATACATGAAAACGCAAGATGCTTCAGATGAGGATGCTCTTCAAAAAGCTATTACGGGTTTTGCATACCGTCGGCCATTCAACGTGCTCACTGAAGATGATATTTCGTGGCTGGCAAAAAATTTTGCTGCCCTTCCAGACCCAAAGGCTCTCGGAATGATTCCTGGCGAAATGGATACGGCTGGAGATGCAACTGGTTTAAAAAAAAGGGAAATAATTCTTAAATTAATAGAAGATATCCGAAAAATGCAGGAGGATGGAAAATATCTGTTATAAGGAAAAGCGACTGGGTGGAAGTTTATAAGGGTGGATTAAGCGCTGAAAGACAAGTGCCTTAGTCCACCCTACTTGTTATAATGATTTCACAGCCGGGTAGGCATCGCCTATCCTTCTTTGAACTTGTGCGGATGTGGTTGTTTCAGGCAGGCAATGCCTTGCCCTACTCAACTGGCTTTGTCCCAAATGCTATCAAAAAAGGCAAGCATATATTATTCTGCTTGATCATGGATTAGCGGCGGGCTTTCAATACAAGATCTCCAATCTTTTTTCATTATTCTACACTATCGATATTCTTCAAAACTGAGTGTTTGGAGGACTTAATCAAGAGAGTCATTTATGCCGATTTCAATGCGTTTTGATAAAATTTTATTGCATACTCCTTTACCATTCTCCGGGCGCTGAACAGGGGGGAATTGCTTTCTATCGCTTCTTTCATAACCTTAACCCATTCACGAGGCACTCCGTCATCATCGACACGATAATAGGTTGGGATTATTTCATTCTCCAGGAGTGTATACATGGCATCGGAGTCGGAGGCATCCCTGTTTTCCGCATTATCAACACCATCGCCAAAGCCCCAGCCATTTTTACCGTTGAATCCTTCTGCCCACCAACCGTCGAGAATACTCAGTTGGGGAACACCGCTCAGGGATGCCTTCATTCCACTCGTACCAGACGCTTCAAGAGGGGGAAGAGGATTGTTCAGCCATACATCAACGCCGTGCACAAGATACTGCGCCAATTGCTCGTCGTAGTCCTCAACAAAGGCTATTCGTCCACCGAAAGACGGGTCCTTTGCTGCATTAAATATTTGTTGCAAGAGTTGTTTCCCTGGGTTGTCGTCGGGATGGGCCTTTCCCGCAAAGATAATCTGCACAGGTTTCCAGGGATCATTCAGCATATTCTTGAGGCGCTCAACATTTTGCAAAATCAAGGTAGCTCTCTTGTAGGTAGCAAATCTTCTGGCAAAGCCCAGTGTCAATGCATTGGGGTCAAGGAGTACCCCCGAAGCAATAATTATCTGTGTGTCTGCCTTATCATTATGCCATCTTCCTCTTGCCCTTCCCCGGATGTTTAATATTAATTTCATCTTTAACCAGGAATGGATATTCCATAGTTCTTCATCCGGGATGTCACAGATGAGTTTCCAGATGTCTCTGTCGTCGTGGTCCGCTAACCAGTTGGATCCCAAATATTTGTTGAAAAGGAGTTGTATTTTCGGCTCAATCCAGGTTGGGATGTGAATTCCATTCGTAATGTAATCAATGGGTGTTTTTTCTTCTGGAATATCCGGCCAGAGAGATTTCCACATCCGTTTTGCAATTTCTCCATGTTTTTTACTTACGCCGTTGTGATAGGCGGACATCCTGAGTGCGAATGCGGTCATATTAAATCCTGCATTTGGCGCCTCAGGATTAATCCCCAGGTTGAAAAAGGTGTCACGATCTAATCCAAACACAGGCCAATAGGCGCTAAAATACTTTTCCATCAACGGGAAGGGGAACACGTCATGACCTGCCGGTACCGGGGTGTGGGTGGTAAATACCGTTGTTGCCTTCACCTGATCAAGTGCTTCCTGGTATTTCATTCCGTCTTCAACCCTTTCTCTGATTCTTTCAAGGATGGCAAAGGCCGGATGACCTTCATTTAAATGAAGGACGGAGTGTTTTATACCAAGGGTATTGAGCACCTGTGCACCGCCTATTCCCAGGACAATTTCCTGTCTTAATCGCTGTTCCTGCCCCCCGCTGTATAAACGGTCTGATATATTGCGATTCCATGGGTCATTCACGTCTATATCTGTATCCATCAGATACAGGGATATCTTGCCAATCTGAACCTTCCAGACTTCAACATATATGGGAGGGTCGATAAAAGGTACTTTAACTACCAGCCGATTTCCTTTGCTGTCGAATATACGGCAAATTGGGGCATTTTCTCTGTCAAGTATTTCACTTTCTTTTTCCTGCCATCCGTCAGGTTTAATTCGTTGCTTCAAATATCCGCCGGGATACATAAATCCAACTGCTACCAAAGGCACTTTAAGATCGCTGCATTCCTTTATAAAGTCTCCTGCAAGAAAACCGAGACCTCCTGCATAAAAAGGAAGGGAATGGTGAAGCCCGTATTCAGCAGAAAAATAGGCGATAGGCAACATGCTGGAATCAGAAATATTATTAAAGAACCAGCCACCGTTTGTAGTCATGTCGGATTTATATCGCGTCATAACTGCGTCGTAATGTCTGAGAAACTTTTGATCCCGTACGGCTTCATTGAGGATTTTACTATCAACTTCATGAAGCATTTTTACCGGGTTGTGTATACTTATCTTCCATGTAACACGATCGAGCATCTTAAAAAGCATTCTAGCCTCAGGGTGCCAGCTCCACCAGAGATTGTATGCTAATTCAAGAAGGCCTGAAATTCTGTCCGGGATCTGCGAAGCAATAGTCATAGTTTTATTATGTCTCCAGGCCCTGGGATCTCAACGGACTGGAAACCCTGGGTACTAAGTTTCGTTTTTAAAGTCTCCTGAGAATTTGGTTCTCCATGCACAAGAACAACTTTCGCCAGATGCCCCTGACTTCTGACGGCATCAGCAAAGCGGAGCAATCCATTCTGATCTGCGTGGCCAGAGAAACCGTTCAGAACAACCACCTCGGCTTCGAGGCGGCACATGACTCCATAAATTTTAACTTCCGGCCGCTTTTCCACCAATCTTCTCCCTAAGGTGTGCTCTGCCTGATATCCAACGATAATAACGGTGTTCCTGGGGTCCTCGATCGTGGCAGCAAGATGATGCAGAATTCTTCCGCCTTCGCACATACCGCTTGCTGAAATTACGATGGATGGCTCGGTGGCCGAAGATACTCTCTTTGAGTCTTCGACGCTTGAAATATACTTTAGGCCTGGAAATTCAAAGGGCGAATTCTCACTCTGAAGGAAAGCGAAGGTCTCCGTGTCGTAACACTCCGGGTGCAGTTTGAAGACGTCCGTCAGTTTCACGGTGAGAGGAGAATCAATGTACACCGGAATTGAAGGAATCCGCTTTTGGTCATGGAGTTTCTTGAGTTCATAGATGATCTCCTGGGCACGCTCCAGAGCAAAGGATGGAATGACAATTTTCCCACCCCTTTTAACGGTGCGATTGATCACTCCAGCCAGTGCCTCAGTCGTCAATTCAATAGGATCGTGAAGCCTGTCTCCATAGGTGCTTTCCGTCAGGAGACACGAGACCCCATCTGGAATTTCCGGGTCTCGTAAAATGGGAAGATGCTTGCGGCCTAAGTCACCCGTAAAAGCGAGACGCACTTTTTGGCCATCGTCTTCGACATCGAGAACGGATATGGCGCTTCCCAATACATGGCCAGCATCGAAAAATGACAACGTAATGCCTGGAGCAATGGTCTGGTTTCTATGGTAGGGAATTCCTATAAACTGCGACAACGTGCCGATCACATCCCTTTCGGCATAAAGAGGTTCAACGGGATCGAGATGCTTGACACCGCGCGAGATAAGTTTTTGAATGTGCTCGGCATCACCCTTCATGATCCATGCTGTATCCATCAACATGGGTGAGCAAAGATCGCGGGTGGCAGGTGTTGCATAGATCGGGCCGCGATAGCCCTTTTTAAAGATGCATGGCAGAGCGCCTGAATGATCAATGTGGGCATGAGATAATACGATGGCATCGAGTTGTTTACCATCTATTGAGAAATTCCGGTTTTTCTCGTATGCCTCCTTGCGATGGCCCTGGAACAAACCACAGTCCAGCAATACCGATGCGCGCGATGTGCGTAGTAAATGTTTAGATCCAGTGACTGTCTTCGCTGCGCCGATAAATTCTAGTTCTATCATTGTGTAGCATCCTCTATTCGTGGTTTTGAAAACTTCGCCTTTGCAATCGCAGGGCAAACCGCTTCTTTTTCTTTCGGCAGGCAATTTTTGAGAAATTCAAAGGCAGTTTGCACATTGTCAACACGATGAAAAAGGTTCAGATCTTCTGCTTCGATCATCCCGTGCTTCACGAGGGAGTCGAAATTGATTACTTCTTTCCAGTATTCCGAGCCGTAGAGAAGGATGAGAATCTCCCGATCAATCTTTTTCGTTTGCGCAAGTGTTAGCGTCTCCAAAAACTCGTCCAGAGTGCCGAACCCTCCGGGAAACACAATGAGCGCCCGCGCCAGATGCGAAAACCATAGTTTGCGCATGAAAAAGTAATGAAACTCAAATAAGAGCGATGGAGTGACGTAGGGGTTCGGGCGCTGTTCATAAGGCAGACCGATATTGAATCCAATAGTGCTGCCGCCTGCATCCGCAGCGCCTCGATTCGCTGCCTCCATAATACCGCCGCCTCCCCCAGTACAGATCACAAATCGCCTTGAATCAGAAAGATTGAGTGACCATTCGGTCAAAAGCCGCGCCAACAAGCGCGCATCTTTGTAGTACTGTCCGAGCAACCCGTCTTCCTTCATTCTGGCAGATCCGAAAAAAACAAGGGTGTCGTGAATCCCTTCTCGTCGAAGCCGGTAAAGAGGCTCAAGGTACTCGGCCAGAATGCGAAGAGGTCTTCCATCGTCGCTGTCGAGAAATATTTGATTATGATAAGCTGGTTCAGCGCCAATTGGTCTATCAGGGTGATTCATAGTCCCTCCGTGGTCAGACTATAGTAAGCGCATAAAGAAAGTTGTCATTACGAGGGCGCTAGCCCGAAGCAATCTTAATAGTAGGATTGCTTCGCTGTCGCTCGCAATGACCAACACATGTATTTATTTTGAAAAATAAAAAGGTTCGCAACATTTTGGTTTTTTGAAAAACCGCCCTGTAGGGGCGAGATGTTTATAGAAAATGCAAAATACAAAACCTTAGCTCCATCGGAGCGTCATGTGAAACACAGAAAAAACATACCGCTCCGATGGAGCTTGATTATGGCATAATGGTTTGTCTATAAATATATCGCTCCTAATGGAGCTTTTCCCGATACTTTTTCAAAAAACTAAACTGTTGCAAAGGTTCCTGCAACAAACTTCCTTAGTATTTTTTATAGAACATCCCGCTTCCCAGTATCTCAAGCATTTCTTCGGTAATTTCTTCCTGTCTGGTGTACATCTGCATAGAATTAAGGTTCGAAAGTTGCCGTTTAAGAGTTTCAGATGCGCCTTCCATACTTCTCAACCGATACCAGTTCTCGCTCCTGAGTGACTCCATATAGCATCGGTAAAGGCTGATAAACAAAAGCTCTTCCAGGATTTTCCTAAATATTTTCTTTGGTTCAAGATAGGTGAAAGGCGGAACCTTGGTTGGGTTTAAAGCAATTATTTTACGCGTATCGGGGGGGAGGATTTGTTCCACAGAGACCTCCGCCTTTTTCTCAAAAATGTAAGTAAAGATGAGGGTAAGGTTATAGAACTCTTCCTTACGGTATATATCCATTATTTTTGAAACCGTTTCTTTCAATGCTGACGGTATTCCGCTAATGCTTGCCACCGAGTCACCAGAGTCTCCATAGGTTATATGTTTTAATTCCAGAGACGATTTAAGCCTTTTCCCGATAACAAATAGCATATCATTACGGGTAATTACCCTGGAAACAGCATCAACCATTTTTTCATTATAAGAACCGCAGAGCCCTTGTGAGGAACCGAAAGCCGCGAGAATTCTTTTCCCTTTGTTTTGTTCCTTTAATGATGTTTCCGGGTAATGCGTTATAATATCGGCCATTGCAAAAAGCAGATTATTTTCATATGCCCTTATATTTTGTACAATATCTTCAGTCCTTCGTATGGTGACCCCCGCATATGCCTTCATAGCACTAACAATATCCTCTATGGTATATAACGCCTTTGCCTTTTTTTCAATATCAAGAGAAGAAAGCACGTTTAGGCCCTTTCTTTTGCAATAAAATCTTTTAATGTATCCAAGTCCTTCTTCCCCAGCAAACCATCGCGATTCATAGCATTTATAATTTCCGGAAATGTGGATTTTGTCTTCTTGATTATTTCCTCGCAAACTTTTTCTACCGAGGCAGTTTCAATAGTATCGAGTATGCCTGATTCTAAAATTACGAAGCTTAATACTTCGTCTTCAAGGGTGAAGGGATGAAACTGCGGCTGTTTCAGGATTTCCCTTAATCGTTCCCCACGTCTGATGAGTTTTGCTGTTTCTTCCTCTAAATGCGCCCCGAATTTGGTAAATACTTCCACTTCAGTGAATCTGGAATAATCTATTTTCAGTCTTTCAGCCACGGCTTTCATTGCTTCTACCTGAGCCTTTCCCCCTATCCTCGACACAGACTTGCTAACATCAACTGCGGGACGGATACCTTTGTTGAACAGAAAAGAATCAAGATATATTTGCCCATCTGTTATTGAGATGAGATTTGTAGGAATATAGGATGATATCCTGCCCTGCTGTGTTTCCACTATCGGGAGGGCAGTGATGGAACCTCCGCCGTTCTTTTGATTGAGTTTTGCAGATCGTTCGAGAAGTCTTGAATGGATGAAAAATATATCACCGGGATATGCCTCCCTCCCCGGTGGTCTCTTCAGCAAAAGGCTTAATGAACGATATGCATCCGCATGTTTTGTCAGGTCATCGTAAACAACAAGAACATCCTTCCCTTTGTCGAGAAAATACTCGGCAATGGCTGTAGCGCTGTAAGGCGCAATATACTGAAGGCCTGGAGAATTTGAGGCGTCGGCAACAACAAATATGGTTTTAGAGAAATCACCGTATCTCTTTACCTCTTCAAGAATCTTTAAGACCTGCGACTTCTTCTGCCCTATAACAACAAAAACAGAGATTACCTCACTGTT
The DNA here is from genome assembly GCA_964490485.1 of uncultured Candidatus Brocadia sp. Classification (GTDB taxonomy): domain Bacteria; phylum Planctomycetota; class Brocadiia; order Brocadiales; family Brocadiaceae; genus Brocadia. The sequence goes on from CAZBCT010000088.1 coordinate 7,940, forward strand.
TTTCTGATTGATAACGGTGTCCACAGCTATTGATGTCTTACCTGTTGAAGAGTCACCGATAATTAATTCCCTTTGTCCTTTGCCTATGGCAAGCATAGAGTCAATGACCTTTATGCCGGTGTAAAGTGGTTCAGTGATAAATTCTCTTTGCAACAGGGAAGGTGCTTCTCTCTCAACAGGATAGGATATCGTGTGCCCTGGTTTCGGCCCATTGTCTACAGGATTACCGAGGGCATCCAATACCCTCCCTAAAAGATCGTCACTTACCTTTACAGAGGCAATTTGTTCCGTTTTATATCCTCTATCACCTGCTCTTATTCCATTCTGCTCAGTGAGAAGCACAACGCCAATGCTGTTGACATCGAGATCAAAAACTATTCCCTCGTCACCACTTTCAAACTTTATAAGTTCGTAGAGTTTTGCGTCTCTTAAACCAGCGACATGCACAATGCCGTCACCCACGGCCAGCACTTTCCCCTCTTCAGTAATTCCGATAGAGAACCTGCTGGTTTTGGCTTTCTCTTTTACTTTTTCCCAAAAAACCGTTAATTCTTTTTCCATTTATGTGGTTTCTTTCAGCCTGGAAGCGAGTGCATTTATCTGGCCTGCCAGCGAGGAATCGTAAATCATATCGCAGACCTTTACCCTTACCCCAGCGATAAGCGTCTTATCAACGGTCGCATTAATGTTCACTTTTTTTGTAAGCTGTGATTCTATGGTTTCCTGAAACATTTTTATCTCATTCGTTTGTAATGGATATGCGCTTATAAGGTCTATAGGTAATGTTTCGCTTTTCTCCTTTATTTTTGAGATATCAGAAACCATTTTCTCATTTTCTTTCATGAGCTTCCTGAATATGGCCTTATGAAGCTCTTCATCTGAAATGTCCTCTAAAAGGTTTGATGCAAAGGCGGAGGCAATTTCAAGGGTTTTATTTTTTAACTCTGCTTCTGCCCTCCTTTTTTCCGCATCAAACAAGGCCTTTTCTTTTTCGATTATTTTCGCTGCGTCTTTCTCTGCCTCACCCAGTAACTTATTCCTGTCTTTAAGAGATTCCTCCCTCGTTTGTTCGATCATCTGGCTTTGCATTTCTTTTAATTTTTTCAACTCTTCCTCGTGTTTTTCCTTAAGCTCTTGTGCCTCTTTTTTTGTCTTTTCTGCATCCTCAACGGTTTTTGCTATAAGCCCTCTCCGCTTTTCTATAATTTCCCGTATGGGTTTATATAATATCCTTTTCAGAATAAACAGTAGCACAACAAAGTTTATTATCTGAAATAACAGTGTCCAGATGTTGAATTTCATTTTAAGATATACCCGATAAGAGGATTTGCAAAAAGGATAATCAATGCGACAACAAATGCATATATAGCAATTGATTCTATCAATGCCATTCCAACAAAAAGCGCCCTCATAATCTTGTCAGAGGCCTCAGGTTGCCTTGCTATTGCGTCAAGCGCCTCTGTAAGCGCCTTGCCTAATGCCTTTGCAGGACCATATCCACCAATAGCCATGACAAAGGCGGCGGCTAGTATAGAGGCAGAAATAACTACGGTTTTAGCATCCATTTTAAGTCTCCTTTCATGATTTCGTTCTTATGCCACCTGCGATAAATACCAGGGTTAAAACACCAAATATATACGCCTGTATAAGACCAATAATAATATGCAGCAAACTAAACGGTATCGGCACCAGTAATCCGACTATCCCGAGAAGTATTATGGCGATCATATCACCACTTAACATATTCCCAAAGAGCCTAACGGCAAGTGCGACTGTCCTTGTGACCTCTGCTATAAGATGGAAGGGAAGCAATATCCATGTCGGCTCTTTATAATGGAGGAGATATCCTTTCAGCCCTTGTGTTGCTATACCAATGACGTGGGTCATTGAAAAAGATATTAACGCAAATGCAAAGGTTGTATTGAGGTCCGCGGTAGGGGTTTTCAATCCCGGTATTAAACCGGCAAGATTGGAGAAACCGATAAGGATCCATAAGGTTCCCAGCACCGGCGCAACCAGCCAGGGGTTTAACGGGAGGATGTCCTTTATCGTTTTTTCGATGGCCTCATAGATAGCTTCTAAAATCTCCTGGGAAATAGATGGCTTTATGGAGAGTTTCCTTGTTGAAAGATAGCAGACTGCCACAATAACCATTATGACGATCCACGTGTTAACAACCGTGTCTGTGATTTGAACGGGGCCAATTGAAAAAATTGTTTCAGGGAAAATATTAAATATTTTCATTGCTGTGGTTTCCTGACGAACAAATACCAGACATTATAAATACCAACAACTATGCCAATGATAATAAGGGTTATCGTCCACGAAATACCTTCTCCGTGCATTTTTTTATCCAAATACCTCCCAAGATAAGCCCCTCCGACTACCGGGATAACAAAAACCCATCCTCCAACACCAAGGACATTAGCATAGCGCCAGAAATTCGATTTCTCCTTTCGGGCATTAAGCAGTTCCCTGGCCGATTTCTCAATATCCCTGGAGAATTTTTTGTTTTCCATCACATACTTCCTTTAACCAATTTTATCGTCTTTTCCATAAAGGACCTTTCGATTCCCCCAAACATCTCACGAAAAGCCATCTCTGATTCGTCCCTTTTGGCAAGGGTATTTTCAATGATCTCGGCAAGTTTTTCAGCATTGTCGCTTTCATATACCTCTCGTGACGTTATCGTTACCGTTCCTTCCCTCACACTCAATATTCCTTCATCAACAGCAAGGAAAACTTCTTTGCCGTTGCTATCTGTGTAATAAACCAGGGAGGGGACAAGGACTGTTAAGAAATTTGTGTGGCCCCTTAAAATACCGAAAAAACCTGTCTCGTCTTTTAATCTGATATAGGTTATCTCTTTTTCCATGATCTTTGCGGGAGTAACTATATGTAATGGAAAGGATAAATTGCTCACTTTACCTCCCCCATATCGCCAATCATAAAAAATAGATTCTCTGACACATCATCCATTTTTCCTGAAAGTATCATCTCGCAACCATCAAGGGTTTTGTCAAGAGGCACGTGCTTCCCTTTTCTGCCCGTAAATTCCTCCGTGAGAAAAAAGGGTTGTGTAAGGAACATCTCAAGCCTCCTGGCTCTCTTCACAATGAGTCTGTCTGCCGGCGAAAGCTCTTCTATACCCAGCATGGCAATAATATCAAGGAGTTCCTTATACCTCGAAAGATGCTCTTTTACCTTTCTTGATATCTTATAATGTTTGTCTCCGACATCTTCGGGACTAAGGAATTTTGAAGTTGAAAGGAGGGGATCTATGGCAGGGTAAAGCCCTTTTGCCGCTATTTCACGAGAAAGGACGACGGTTGTATCAAGATGAGGAAAGACATTTGCAACGGCAGGATCGGTAATGTCGTCAGCCGGCACATATATCGCCTGCACAGAAGTAATAGAACCCCTTTTTGTTGATACGATTCTTTCCTCCACTTCAGCAATCTCTGAAAGGAGGGTCGGCTGGTAACCTACCCGAGAGGAAAGCCTTCCCAAAAGGACAGAGACCTCATTTCCCGCCTGAACAAACCGGTAGATATTATCCATCAGGAAGAGGATGTCGCTTCCAATTTCGTCCCGGAAGAATTCCGCTAAGGTTATTGCCGTTAACGGGGTTCTAAACCGAACCCCAGGGGATTCGCACATCTGACCAAACACAAGTATTGCGTTGTCTATGATATTTTGCCTTTCCATCTCTTTCCAAAGTTCATGCCCCTCTCGCATTCTTTCTCCAACACCGCAAAATATGGATGTGCCAGAATAAATCTTTGCTATCTTGAAAATGAATTCCATAAGCAATACGGTCTTCCCGACTCCAGCCCCCCCAAAAAGACCAATTTTACCACCTTTGGGAAATGGAGATAGAAGGTCTATGATCTTTATACCAGTCTCAAGAATACCTGAAGCCAGTATCTGTTCTTCAAGAGCTGGGGACGCTTTATGAATGGGTATAAAAGCATGCTTTTCCAGTGGCGGCTTGCCATCTATCGGCTCACCAAAGGCATTGAATGCCCTTCCCAGACAATCCTTACCGGCAGGAATTTTGAGCGAGCTGCCTGAAGAAACGACGGCCATACCCCTTTTCAGTCCCTGAGTAAATCCAAGCGCAATAGCCTTTACAACAGTACTGCTTATGTGATCATGGACCTCGAGGATGATATTTGTTCCGTCTGATTTCTTTACAACAAGGGAATCATTGATGTTGGGAAGTCCCTCGTTGAACTCAATCTCAACAACATCTCCATGAATAGCAATTATATAACCCTGCATAAGTACAATCGTATCATAAGATCATTTGTTATTAAATAGTTTTCTAACGAAATAACAGATTTGCTTTTTCAGACAAAAACTTGTTTTCTGGTAACACTTTAGTTTTTTGAAAAGTAGGGGCGAAGCATTTGCTAAAATTGTCATGTATGCGTTCATACCCAAACTGGCAAATGCTTCGCCCCTACACGGTGAGGCAAGCATCGCCATTATTGGAATTTTTCAAAAAGCTAAAGTGTTACGTTTTCTGAAACCTTTAAAAATTTTTGCTTACCCCCCACAACGAAACCATTTCACATCTTAAAAAAAGCCCAAGGGGTTCTTGTCGTGCGATACAAACAGATTCAGGGTTTCCCATCTACCGAGAAATATCTTCAAAATACTCACCGCCTTTGGGAGCGCCCCATTTCCCGCCGATATAGTTGTCATATGACGAATTGAAAGTGGCGAGACTTCCTGTTGTATTCGGTTCCTGATAGATCATAGGTACCTCTCTCTAAAAAGTTTCACTGAAAAATAAAGGCAAGAATAACCCGAAAATTCACGAAATTCAAATTTCATATTACTCAAAATTAGGCGGTCAAAGGCAGCGACTGGTAACAATTTAGTTTTTTGAAAAATTCAATGAATGGTGATGTTTTGCCGCGAAGTGTAGGGGCGAAGCATTTGCTGGCTTGTGTACGAATGCCTGTATATCAACGATAGCAAATGCTTCGCCCCTACTTCTTCAAAAAACTAAATTGTTACAGCTACTGCAAGCTCCCGTCATTGTAAAGCGACCAGACTGGTCGCTCTACATGGGTCGGATGGTGTTTCTTCCCTCCCCACTAAAATAGTGGCTGGGGGTGTGTTGTAACTTATTTATCCCCCTTTTATCCCAAAGGTAGGTCAACCGTCCTCGGTTGACATCATAATGACAAGCGGGGACGCTTGTC
>CAZBCT010000089.1:0-13012 GCA_964490485.1 uncultured Candidatus Brocadia sp.
TTTATTGATGAAAATCATGATATCTTCCGCTTCGCAAGCCGCAGAGACCGCGCCTTCCGCATTATGCGTTTTATCGGAGATATTCTCGTAAATGGACACCCCCTTATTAAAGAAGCCCCTAAGACGATTTGCCGCCGTGAAACGCCGGTTCCCGCTGTTGATCGCAAAATAGACAGGCCGAAAGGCAGCCGCGACTTTCTTCTTGAAATGGGGCCTGCCAAATTCGCACAACATATCCTCAAGGAGAAAAGACTCCTGCTTACGGACACAACCTTCCGCGATGCACATCAGTCTCTCCTGGCTACCCGCATGAGAACCGTGGATATGCTGAAAATAATCGAGGCATACTCAAGAAATCACGCTGATTTCTTCTCACTGGAAATGTGGGGTGGAGCAACGTTTGACACCGCCATGAGATTTCTCTGGGAATGTCCCTGGGAACGGCTGCACCACATGCGCAAGCTGGCTCCCAATATCCTTTTTCAGATGCTGCTCAGGGCCTCGAATGGAGTAGGCTACACCAATTACCCCGATAACGTCGTCAGGACATTTATTAAACAGGCTGCAGAAAGCGGCATAGATATCTTCCGTGTCTTCGACTCACTCAACTGGGTTGAAAATATGAAAGTGGCAATGGATGCCGTACTGGAAACCCACGCCCTCTGTGAAGCGGCTATCTGTTACACCGGTGATATCCTCAATCCGAAGCGGAACAAATACACGCTGGATTATTATGTAAAAATGGCAAAAGAACTGGAAGGACTTGGAGCCCACATCCTGGCAATCAAAGACATGGCCGGACTCCTGAAACCTTACGCAGCCCATGAACTGGTGAGCGCCCTGAAATCTGAATTGAAGATCCCCGTACACCTCCACACCCATGATACATCGGGCGGCCAGATCGCTACGCTCATCAAGGCAGCAGAGGCCGGCGTGGATATTGTTGATGTTGCAATAGGACCCTTTTCCGGGCTGACGTCTCAACCCAATATGAATACCCTCGTGGAAATGATGCGTTTCCATGAACGAGACACGGGTATGGACTTCAAGGCACTAGGATCGCTCTCGGCTTACTGGGAAGTGGTCAGAGATTATTATGAAATATTTGAATCCATCCAAAAAGCTAGCACGGCAGAAGTTTATCACCACGAAATCCCCGGAGGACAATTTACCAACCTCTTCCAGCAGGCACAATCCATGGGCTTGGCTCACCGCTGGCACGAAATTACCAACGTCTATGCAGACGTCAATCAGCTTTTTGGGGATATTGTCAAAGTTACGCCCTCTTCGAAGGTCGTCGGAGATATGACCCTTTTTCTGGTAACGAACAACATCCCTGCACGGGATATTATCACCAATTCCAGGGATATTTCCCTCCCCACCTCCGTTATAGAATTTTTTGAAGGCCGTCTTGGCCAGCCGACCGGAGGTTTCCCGCGTGATGTACAGGAGAAAATTCTGCGCGGAACTTCGGCTTCAACGGAAAGACCAGGAGCCAACCTGTCGCCGGTGAATCTTGATGAAACCAGGGAAAAAGTTGAGACACGGATCTCAAGAGCAATTACCAAAGAAGAGCTCATGTCTTATCTGATGTATCCCGATGTCTTCATTCAATATGCCGAGCACCGGAAGAAATATGACGATGTTTCTGTCATTCCCACAGACGTCTTCTTTTATGGTCTGCCTATGAACGAAGAGGTCTCTATTGAAATCGAGGAAGGAAAGACGTTGATTTTTAAACTGGTCGCCATAAGCCCGGTAAATGTGGAGGGAAACTGCACCGTCTTCTTCGAATATAACGGCCAGCCGCGGGAGGTAGTGATTGCCAATCGCAAGGTAGCTACTTCAGTAGTCAAACGTCCTCAGGCAGAAGAAGAAAACGCCAAACATGTCGGAGCTCCTATGCCAGGCATGGTTGTCAGTGTGAAAGTGGCAGCCGGTGATAAAGTGAGTAAAAATGATCCGCTTCTCATTATGGAAGCCATGAAGATGGAGGCAACGGTTTATGCCGAACACGACGGCGTAATCGGACAGGTCATGGTGAAGGCAAAAGAGAGCGTCGTGGCAAGAGATCTCCTGATCGTCTACCAATGAAAAGGCTTTCTCAGGGTGCTTTTTATTAAATTATCATGCTGTATCTTTATCCCACACCTGTTTGATGTTTGCCTGACTACACCGGCACTCACCTTTTTACGGGTAGCGTAAATATGAAGGTGCTTCCTTTTCCAAATATGCTTTTTACCCAAATCTTGCCACCGTGCAATTCAACCAGACGTTTTGTAAGTGCCAAACCAAGTCCGGTTCCTTCGTACTTCCGCGAAAATGAACCATCCACCTGAAGAAACGCCTTAAATAATTTATCCATGTCTTCCTGCCGGATGCCGATGCCTGTGTCGCTCACTGCAATCTGGACATGTTGATTGATAAGCTTCGCATTGATGGAAACCCTGCCATTGTCGGGTGTAAATTTAAAAGCATTCGATAACAAATTATGCATGATCTGTTGAAATTTTGCCTTATCAGCCGTTATCTGCGGTATATCCTTCTGAATACAAGCGCGTATCCGGATGCATTTTTTGTGGAAAGCCCCTTCGATGGTATTCAACACATCTTTGATGGTTTCTTCTATAGGAAACTCTTCATACTGAAGTTCTAATTTCCCAGCCTCAATCTTTGAAAGGTCCAGAATACCGTTAATCATGTCAAGGAGATGCTGCCCGCTGCTGTGAATATCACTTACAAATTCTTTTTGATCCGTGCTAAGGGAACCACTTACTTCGTCCCGTAAAACCTCGGCAAAACCAATAATGGCATTGAGCGGCGTGCGCAGTTCGTGCGACATGGTTGCCAAAAACTCCGACTTGAGTTTGTTCGCTTTTTCAAGTGCGACATTCGCCTTCTGAAGTTCGTCCGTCCTTTCTGTAACCCTTTTCTCCAGTAAGACGTTCAGGTCTTGAAGTCTAGTAATACGCATAAAATCAAGCCATGAAGCAACGTCTTCGTATTCGGTAACATTAAGTCCTCTTTTTTCTTCCTCTGGGCTTACCCTGATGCCTATGGTCTTCTTTAAGCACCAGAAAAAGAGCATGCCCAGACCGAATGACCATGCAAAGGCCACGCCGACACCTATCGCCTGAACGCCAAGCTGATGCATGCGGTTACCATGTTCCACCAGAAACTTGGTTGTATCACCAAAAGGGGCAACACAAAGCGTCCCGATAGCACCACCTACCCCATGGACCGCAACTGCCGAAACGGGATCGTCTATCCTCAGCACCTTTTCAATGAAATCCTGGGCGAGGATTGACAGGATACCAGCAATAAGACCAATATAAACAGCACCATCGGGATTTATCAGATCTGACCCTGCGGTAACTGCCACTAAACCGGCCAATATTGCCGTAAAGAGCTTGCTGGCATTGAGTTTCTTCTCTCTTACATAATTAAATATCAATGCCGATACCCCCGCTGCAGCCGGGGATAGATTGGTGTTGGTAATAACAAGCCCAATATCTGCACTTGCCTTAAGCAAACTGCCACCATTAAATCCAAACCAGCCAAACCAAAGGAAAAAGGTACCTATGGTAGCCAAAGGAATATTATGGAGACCCATTTGGTTCGAAGAGCCATCCGGGTTGTATTTACCAATTCTTGGACCCACGACAATAGCCCCTGCCAGGGCAAACCATCCGCCAACAGAATGCACGATCGTAGAACCTGCAAAATCAATAAACCCCAATTGATTCAACCAGCCTGACTGTCCCGGACAAAAGAGATGCCCCCACGCCCAATGGCCAAAAACCGGGTAAATAATGCCTGTTATAAACACAACACCCAGTACGTTGGAAATAAAATCTGAACGTTCAGAGATAGCTCCCGTCATAATGGTTGCAGCAGTAGCAGCAAAGACCAATTGAAAAAAGAAAAAACTATACGCCAAATTATCGCGATGTGTCATTACCCCCATAGCAAAGAAATGGTCAGTTCCAATCCAACCCGCGGCGCTCTTGCCAAACATTAATCCAAATCCCACGGTATAAAACACAAGGGAGGCTACCAGGGTGACCATGAGGTTTTTGATACAAACGCTAATGGCATTTTTGGATTGTGCGAATCCCGCTTCATAGGAAGTAAAGCCAAGCTGCATGAAAAACACCATGCAAGCCGCAGCCATAACCCAGATGTGATTCATGTTTATTTGTATATTTTCCATATCGAATATACTATCCGTAATGTTGTTATGATCACGATGGGGACGATATTATCATCCTGTCAATTTGGTTCGATTCATTCAGATCCTCTTCATCCGGAGCTATTTGTAATCCGATAACAGGTTGCGACCCGTTCATTATCCGCCTGATTACGAACTGTTTCTTTTTCAGGAAATGATCTACAATGAAATCTGCTACGCGTGGTTCAATTGGAGATTCGCCTTGCAACGTGACGACCTGCCCATTGTTCCCCAGAAAATCAGTAGCTTCCAATTTTAAGGAAACGCCTTCGCGGGAATAATCACACATGGCGGCTTTTATTGTCGTTTTTCGATCCTGCAAACAGACCTTTAACAACGGTTGTTTCCACTCCCATTTTTGGCGGGGAGATTTGCGTCGATCGTTACTATATGGCGTACGGCATTTAGACGCATGTAGCGCATCGAAAACATATTTCAACCTTGAAGCATGGGAGTCGATGGTCTCTTTAATAATCCGATTGCGGTCTGCTATTCGAGATTCCATGTGAAACAAGTCTACACAAGACGTCAGCCATAACTTCAGAAAATGATCTTCGAGTATCTCAAAAGGTTTCCCGCTTTGCTGCATCTGATATTTAAACACCGGCATATGGGCTCCGACACAGAGATTCGATGGGCGCTGGCTTGCGCTTCGTCCAAAGGTATATGGTTGAAAATGAGCCATATTATCAATAATCATAAGCCAGCCTGTTGGATTTTGTGCATAAAATCTGACTGCAGATTCAATATCAGGGTAGTTCTGAAGCCTGTCAAAAGTATGGGCAAAGTCGCTGTAGAGTCGCAGATGAAAGATAGGATCATCAGTTGACAGTGTTTTTGTCCTGTCCGTGTTGATTGTCTTTTCAATTTCATGCGCGGCGCTCTCAAAAAACGTGCGAAAAACGGCAGTTTCTTGAAATACGTCGAGGAGAAGTATCTTGATGTCGAGCCCCTTGGCTATCTTTTCGTTCAGGGTGGAAAGCAATTCATCGAGGTGGATATTTTCCGAGAAGGTAACGCCGAGAAGCCAAACCCGTTTTTCTGCATTTTCAACGGCATCGTAGATATCGCCCTTTACATCTTTACGGGAGCAATAGATATTCGTTAAACCACAGAGAGCTGCCGACCCGATGAGCCGGTTGGTATGTTGCAGGGATTTTTCTAAGGAATTTCTATTGTCATCAATCAGTTGGTGGGTGGCTTGAAGGGTTTCTTTTAAAATACTTCGTAGATGCCCAAAGATTTCCCACCACAGGTATGCATATTCCATAATGTGTACACACATTATCGCGCTGAAGACAAGTAGCAGATGCTTCACGATTTCAGGAATATTATGCCAGTAACGAGGTAACAGAATGTTCATAGCGACTGCGATAAAAAAGAATAAACACGCTATTACCATTCGAATAAACGGTCTCGATCTTTCATTCATAAATCATCACCTCCGTGTGAATGAACATTGCTCCGCCTTGCCGAGGAAGTTCATGCAGAGCACTTGCATTGCTACATTCAGACCGCAGAGCTACTCGCTTGTCTATAGTATTATAGGCGAGGAAGATTAATTTAAGATGTATTCATTCAATTACCTCTGTTTATTGTATCGTGTAAATATCAAATGGCAAAATGAATACCATACCAATATCGTAATACAAGTTCATATCCATAGGCGGCAGTGCTGTAAAATCTTATTATAGAATGACTTTCAATTACAAACAATGACAGAACATACTACATAAAAGCCACTGATTTTATTTAATGCACTCGATAAAAGTGTGTCATGTCACACAAGTGTGTCGTCACAGAAGTGTGTCCTGACACACATTAACACCCTTTACTTTAATCCTATCACAAATTTTTCATTTTTCAACAACCTCTGAACGAAAAGTTACTGCGAAAGGGGTAATAGGTGGGAATAAAAGGTAAGATAGATGAGACTTATAAATTATACGTTGGTATAAAAAGAACGTTATTCATGCTTCCCTTTGTCTATTATATTACCTTTTGGATTGTGTGATAGAAAAAGTTTTGTGGGTTCAGGAACTGGCTTCAGGCTGAGATTATCATACCATCCGGCAACTCTTCCATGCATCCAATCCTGCCGTGTCTCTGTATAGACGGTAATTATCTCTTTCGATGGAATGATTATCAGAGAGAATTCCACCCATGGTGAAATAGCATTACCGCCGATATAATATCTGTTCAACGCAGTATAGGTAAGTGCCGGATTCCAGGGACTGTCAAGGATTCCTATAATTGCTATATCCCCTATGTCATCACCGTAAAAAGACACGTAACCAGTTAGCACATAAGGGGTATTTACAATTACCTTAACTTCCTGATAAATCCCCCCTCTCGCAGTTCCACCAGAACCAACTTGTTGTGTCAGGGCAAAGAAGCCGCTGGTGCTGGGTGGCATAGGAGTTCCAATATTACCAGGGAGAGCAATCGTCAGATGTACCGGTAATTCTACCGGGGCTCCATCACCATCCCATGGATAGGTTTCCCAATACCTCCAACCAGTGATGTCCCCTGTCTCAAAATCACCGTTTTTCAGTAATTCCACAGCAGACAATGAACGTATGAACACAATAAGTATGAATACCAGTACACTATATTTCATCTGGTGTGCGACGTTTAATCAGGTCTTCGGTGGCTTATTTAAAGATACGATCGGAACCGCAGAACAAGGAATATCGAACAGTGAAGTAAAAACACTTCGTCATTCAACACTCCTTGTTCGATGTTCGATATTCGGCGTACTGTTTTTCAATGGAGAACGAAGAATCTCTTCGTCCTGCAACAACTTTGAAATTCCTCTATCTGTTAAAAAAACTGCCTAAATAACTTTCTCTATTTCCGCTTTGGTTTTAACCTCTTGTACGTTACATACTCTTGATCGGCCTCATTTTTCATACCCTTTTTATCATAGACAATACTCAGATTAAAATGGGCGATGGCGCAATTTGGATCTACCTCAATAGCCTTTTTATATTCCTCGATGGCCTCGTCATACATCCCTTTGCGCAGATAAAGATCCCCTATTTCGTTATACACCTCAGGAGTTTTTAAACTGGTGGTGTCGTGAGAAGATTCTTTTGCCACAGGCGCAGGTTTTGTTTCCACTACGCGAGGCTGCTGCGACTCGGACGACACAAACTGCCGGTGCTGGATTACCGGCACGGACAAAGTTACCATCTTAATTTCCTTTGCACGCAATAAGCTCAGCTTCGCTTCTTTACCGGCGGTTTTTTCAATAAGTTGTTTCAAGTGATTCCGGTTCTCAATTTTTTCCCCGTTCCATTCCATAATAAGATCTTCTACCCTAATATCCGCAGTAGATGCAATACTTCCCGGCTGCACATGAACAACCATAACACCATTTTGCGCTTTCTTATAACCAAACCATTCCTTATTTTCCTGGGTAACATTCGATAACAAAAGCCCCAGAGGGTTGTGGGATTCCAGGAACGTAATTGCCATACCTTTGCACCATGAAGTATGTCTTACGCCATAATCAGTCCCTCCCAATTCGCCATACCCTTGCCACGTTTTTGAAGCACCCGTGTCATATTGAACATTAATCACCGCCTGGGCGCCCACCGCACGGCCTTTTTCTTCTATTTTAGCTGCCAAAATATCATGCCCGGAAAAACCATACTCACCCAGACTGACTTCACCTAATTTTTTATACGTAACATCAATATCCCCTGCACACACAAATATTTCTTCTTTCTGTGCATTGGCAGATTTCGTTGTCTTCGTAGGTTCAAGGCTTGCTTCTTCGTTCTTGAAAGGAGATATTTTTTTTAAATACTGGGAAGAACTACAGCCTGTCACAAAAATGGCAAGAGCGAAAACGGGCAGTTTTTTAGTATTCATTCTTTTTTTTGTTCTTTCTTGTAAATTTCGACTTTATTTTTGATTCAATATTGATCATATATCGATGGTAAAATTTTGTCTTCTTCAACTTAGCAACAAGAGCCGGTTTTCCTGGGAAACTGGTAAGATATAAACCTGCAAAGATAGTTAGTAACCCTGGCCCCGGGGTAAAAATCAATATACAACCAATGATCAGGAGAAAGACACCTCCGGTATTTTTCGCAATGCTTTTTACCACCTTCTTCAACCGCATTTCCTCAGCATAAAATATTTATGAACGGGGCGCGACATCTTGATAAGCACCCTTTGTCCAACATGGGCTGTTTCAATAACCTCATGGTATTCATTCCGGAGTTCCAGCAATGCCTGGGTAAAATCTTCACTCAAACGTCTTCCCATTATTTCTACGGAAGTATTACCCAAAATCCGGTTTTTAACCACAACCTCAGCCATATCATCGGGAAGGACATTATGAATCATGCCGAGATAATCATATTCTTTCAGGTAACGATCTCCGGGGTGCGTTGTCTGGCTATCATATCCCTGATTTCCGAAAAAGAACCCTGCTCCGTATTCCCGGTGACTAACCTTTTCAAGCTCGGTTAGCCATTTTTGATCATACACATATCTACAGGGATCAGCAAAGTAACGATCCAAAGCCTCACGATAAACCCTGGTCACAGCCGCAACATAATACGGGCTTTTCATACGACCTTCAATTTTCCATGCCGTAATGCCGGCATGTACCAATTCCGGGATGTATTGAATCATACAGAGGTCTTTGGAACTCAGAATAAAGGTGCCACTTTCATCCTCGGTAATCGGATATGATTCGTGTGGCCGTTTTTCTTCTTTTAATACATATTTCCACCGGCATGAATGGGAACAGTCCCCCAGATTGGCGTGCCGGTTGGCCATAAAGCTGCTTAAGAGACAACGTCCTGAATATGACATACACATAGCGCCGTGCACAAAAACCTCGGTTTCTGCCTGAGAATCGTTCGTAATCTCCCGGATCTCGCCCAGGGTCAGTTCCCGTGCAAGAACTACCCTCTTCACGCCTTGCCGATGCCAAAACTCAACGGATTTTGTATTCGTGGTGTTAGCCTGGGTGCTGAGATGAACCGGAATATGAGGTGCATTTTCCCTCACAGTTAAAAATATCCCCGGATCTGAAACAATTACAGCATCTACCGGTATTTTTGCAAGCTTTGCCAGATAAGAACGTATGCCAGAAACGTGATAATTACGCGCAAAGATATTCAGGGCAATGTAAATTTTTTTCCCCCGCTTATGAACCCAGTCCGTAGCCTCTCCGATTTCTTGTAATGTCAGATTGGAAGCGCCCATCCGCAGGTTAAAACCCTCTCCTCCCACATAAACCGCATCAGCGCCATATTCAATAGCTGTTTTAAGTTTTTCAAAGTCACCAGCCGGCGCCACCAATTCTGGTTTTTTGCATAATGTGTCATTTTTCTGGGTCATCTGCTGATTCTGTCTAAATAATTCTGTAAAATTAACTGAGCGGCAATCATATCAACGCGGTCATTCCGTTGTTTCCTGGAAAGATTTCCTTCCAGCATAGCCTTATGCGCCCGTGCCGTAGTGAGTCGCTCGTCTAAGGTTTTTACCGGTATCCCGGTGTGTGTTTTTAAACGTTCTCCAAAAGATAACACTGCCCGAGCGCTTTCGCCCAGCGAATTATTCATATGTTTGGGCAAACCGATCACAATCTCCCCTATTTCTTTTTCAGAAATAATCGTCATTATCTTTTGCAAAGCTTCCTGAATATTTGAATACTCTATCGTCGGCAATCCCTGCGCGGTAATTCCAAGTGGGTCGCTTATTGCAAGCCCGATTCGTTTTTCGCCGTAATCAATTCCTAGGATACGCATGTTTAAACACTAAGAAATTTCAATAACCCAGACACAACAACATGGCCCCTGCGCCTATAGGCATGAGCAAATTGTCCAGAGATCTCAGGGGCAGTGACTCAATTATACTGGAAAAGAACGCGGTAAGTAAAGCAGGGAAGAGAGGCAAGTAGATCGATCCGCATAAAAAAGCCACAATCCAGGCAGCACAAGAACCTTCGATGCTTTTTTTTATGTTATAAGGAATTCTATGATTACCCAGACTCATGCCCACGATTGCAGCCGCTGTATCAGCAAAGGCTACAATCCAGATAACGGTACTTGCAATGGCGTTTGGAAAAAGCAGCAAGCAGAGACTGGCGCCCAGGACCAGGGTTATTGGCCCAAACGCAAAACCCTGCTCCTCCAATTTACGGATGCTTGACCTCGTTATACCGCCAAAGAGGGGAAACGAATATCCATTAACTCTCAAACACTCTGAAATAAGATAAATAATCAATAAAGAAAAGAGCGCTATCAACGTTGTATGGTAAATAAAACTCGCAAATAAGGGCGCAAAAGCAATGAGGATATGCAGGAGCTTTCTCCTGATTTCCTGATACCAGGAATGGGCAAATTGTTTGCGCATTCCGGCAGACAATATCTTATACGTATCGGCATCTTCGACATCCATGATATCCAGCACATCTGACAGGTTCCCACTGTCGATCAGGTACTGTGCCCGCTGCCGAACGGCATAATGAGCATTAACGCCAATCTGAACACCCGCCTTCTCCATAATATCAATGTTATTACGGTCATCGACAAGGACGACGGTGTTTTGCCATGAGAGATTGTTTTTGCTCAATATCTCCTCAATAAGGGCTTTTTTCCCGCCGGGTCTCAAAAGCTGCCCAAGCACTGCGCCGGTTAACCGGTCGGTATTCGTAACTATCTCTAAACCATAGCCATGATTCGCAGACAATCTTGCCGCAAGGTCTTTTACAAAGAGATCCGGTACGCCGCTGCTGATAAGCACCACCAGATAGCCATGCTTGCGTAATGTTTCAATTGTTTCCCGCGCGTGCTTTATAACAGGAATTTTCTCATAAATCCTTCGTGCCTCTCCAATCGTAACGTCTTTAAAATGCGCATATACCCGTGTAATCAGCTCCTGGATCGATATTTTATCCATATTAAAGAGGAGACAGAGCAATGCAGCGCGTAGATATACCAATATCCCCAGGGAACGTGCAGCGTGTAAGATAAATTGCCCTTTAAACAGTACCCCGTCCACATCCATGACAATTAGTTTCTTCCCCTTCATGAACGTAGGCGTAGAATTCGGGCGGATCTTTTGGTTCTGATTCTGAGGAGCAATAGATATCGGTATCATGGAATTCGGGAACTGCTGAGAATTAAAACATTCCCCCCACAATCCGTTTGGCAAGGCCTAAGCCAACAAACACAATCACGGGAGAAAAATCTATACCCCTGAAAGGCGGAATGAGTTTTCGTACTGGATTTAACACGGGATCCGTAATTTTATAAAGAAATTGTACGGCCTGGTTATAGGGATTGTGCGGTACCCATGAGAGTACGATTCTGATAAGCAATGCAATTTCATAAAGACTAATGAGTTTGCCGAGAATATCTCCCACGCGAAAGCTCCTTTTACACGGAATAGAAATAGATGTTTTAGCCTCTCATTACAATATTCAAACGGAAGAAATTTTATCACAGCGCCATGTGCAGAGCAACAAAAATAAATATGCGAACAGATACGCGGGGATAGAATCTGATCGCTTGTATTCATGGAAATTGCATGGTATAATTTGGAAGTTTTTACCGTAACCTTATAACATAACTCTAGGATCATTTTGCGAATTTTTCTAAGGGATGTTGCGTTGAAAATTAGGGCTAACTCCATAGGAATTAAGGCAATTACCCAAATTATTTTGGATGAAATTCATTCGGTACTCGAAAAGATCGATGAGCATACCTATGAAGACCTCATATCGTCTATCCTTTCAGCAAAGAACGTATTTGTTACCGGCCAAGGACGGTCAGGTCTCGTATCCCGTACCTTTGCTATGAGACTCACCCATATTGGTCTGAATGCCTACTGCGTTGGTGATGCGACAACCCCAAACATCGATCAGGGCGACCTTTTGATAGCCTGCAGCAGTTCAGGCAGCACGCACATTACCCGTTATATTGCAGGATTGGCAAGAAAGGCCAATGCGACGGTAGTTGCAGTAACCTCTCAGAAAAATTCCCCGCTTGCCGGTCAGGCAGACATTATTGTTGAATTACCCGTAAAGGAAGTAAGTACCAACCACAAGGATAGCGGATCCATTCAGTTTCGCAGTACGCTCTTTGAGCAGGCATGTTTGGTCTATTTGGACGGGATAATCCTTTCACTGGTAAAAAAGCTCAAGAGTTCAGAAAACGAAATGCATAAACGGCACTCCAACCTGGAGTAAAACTTCTCAGAGAAAATTGTGAGGGATCTTTATGAAACTACATCTGTTAATTACGGTGTCGCTTATAACCTTTTTTGTATCAAATGTAGCCTTCGGGCAGGAGTCAACTTCTGGCATCATGTCAATTCCACAGCGGATTGGAGATTTTATCGGTGGAGCCAGCCCCTTTATCCTCATAGGGCTAGGAATATTACTGATTTTCATCCAAAAGCTCGCAAAGTATATCGGTATCTTCCTTTTGATCATAGGAGTGGTGCGGATAATATTTTTGTTTATTCATTAACTTGATTTTTTTCAACTTGAATTACGCAGCAACAGCCTGGACATCAATGTAACAGCCCGTGGCGATGATTTGGCCGATGTTGAAAAAAAACCTGAGAACGGCAATAGAACTGTATAATACTTCAAACCGCTAAAGGACGTGATTTTAAGCTTTTTATAGAACTAACTTCCTTAGCTTTTGCAGATTTTTCTTCGCGTAAATCATATTCCATCTGAATACCAAACCAGGTAACAATTTAGTTTTTTGAAAAAGTAGGGGCGAAGCATTTGCCAGTTTGGGT
>CAZBCT010000090.1:0-12943 GCA_964490485.1 uncultured Candidatus Brocadia sp.
GTCCCATTAAAGATTACATCCGCCATTTCATTGCCCCGGAGCGATTTTACGCTTTGCTCACCAAGTACCCACTTAAGAGCGTCGATAACGTTGCTTTTCCCGCACCCATTGGGCCCCACGATAACGGTTATCCCATCCTCGAAGATGATTTCGGTTTTTTCTGCAAAAGATTTAAACCCGAATAATTCCAGTTTTTTCAGTTTCATGTTTCTGATAATTCAAAATTATAAAAGAAATATTCGTTACTAAAAAGGGGTATTTCGTTTGTGCGAAACACCCCTTTCTCATTATACGCGTGTGGTCTCTTACATGAAACAAGTAAAATTCTTTATACAGTAATCATTACGATACTATTCCCGATACATACGCTCAGCATACAGACTGTAATTATAACTAAAATATCAATTAAGTAAACCTTCACCCGTAAAATTATCTTAAGTTTTTTTAAGATGCTTTTAGGCGGATACATATCCGGTATTATTTCTTTGTTGATTTCTTTGTTGTTGCTGGTTTCTTTGTAGCTGGTTTCTTTGTAGCTGGTTTTGCCGTCTTTCCGGAACTTCCACATTTCTTCATTGCCATAGACAATCACCTCCTTTCCCTGATTTTATATGAGACCAAACGGTATAATGAAATTACCAATTCCTCTGTAAAACTTTTCCCTCTTCACCGCGCACACAGCAGTATTCAACATATTTACCGGCTCTTGACGCAAATCCCCTGAGCATTTCTGGAGGATATGGTTCAACCTTTAACATCTCTGTGTCAAGGCAATGATTCGGCCTGAAGGCTTGCAGGACATATCGCCTGGCGCCCTGAATGGTCATGGCGATATCTTCAATGTCGTCCCCATCTAATTGTGACGGACATACCGTGGTGCGAAATTCGTATTCGATACCACTTTCCATGATAATCCGGATACTCTCTTCAATATCTTCAATAGCGCAGGGTACGCCAGAAACCAGATCGTACTTCGCTTTTTGAAGAGGCGCCTTGATATCCATCGCCACACAGTCCAGAAGGTTTCTGGCGATCAACTCTTTTAGCGCCTGTGGATTTGTACCGTTCGTATCTAACCGCACCAAAATCCCTAACTCCTTTAGCAACTGGAGGAATATATCGAGTTGTTTATGTGTAGTTGGCTCACCGCCCGTGACTACAATGCCATCCACCCAGCCAAGATTTTGCCTCATCTTGTCAATCACGGCATCGACAGGAATGGATTCCAGCTCGTTCGGTGTTTGTACCAAATGGGGTGCGTGACAATAAGGACAACGAAGGTTGCACGTGGGTAAAAATACGATAGAGACTATCTTGCTTTCCCATTCGATAAGACTATTTTCAATAAATCCTTTGATTGGCAAAATCACGCTACACCATAACATATAAGGATGGTTAAGCGAAGCAAACTCATCCGCCACTATTTAAACTGTTCAAACTGTTCGTTGGGTGTGCTCCGCTTCATCCAACAAACATATCAACAAAAATAACCGCTACCATGAGGAGGGTAACAAAGCGATCTTAATCAGAGGATTGCTTTGTTACCACTCGCAAGGACAATGCACGCATACATAATTTCAGGTGTCAACGATACACGGACTACACCAGCAGGTAAAACCACTATTCCTTTCCGAGAATTAACACTTCGTTCCGCATGATTCTGCAGATACCGGCATCTCATTGGGCACGAGATCACTTACACTATAATTACCCTTGTGCCTGTCTACCAGCTCTCCGATCTTGGACTTGTTCCAGTTATTGATGCGACTAAAATACCCCACGATTCTTGAAATACCATACACATTTTTGGAGCCGCAGTGTCCGCAAATATCGGTAAGTTTTTGGGTAACCTTCTTGCAATCGTTGCAGATCGTAAATTCCGGGGATATGGTAACCTGTGCAGCCTGGGTATTCTTAAAGGTCTTTTTGACCAGATTCATGATACTGGATGCCGGAGGTCTTTCTTCGCCCACAAATGCGTGGATAATAGCGCCCGACTCAATCATTGTATGGAACTTGCTCTGAAGGAAGATTCGGGTAATCATGTCCACCGGAGCGTCCGGACGCAGATGCACGCTATTGGTGTAGTAGAATTCGTCCTTTTCAATGCTTCCCTTGACCATATCCGCTGCCTCCGGATAATTTCTGATATCAACCTTTGCGAGTCGCCTGCTGGCGCTTTCTGCCGGGGATTCCTCCAGGGAAAATTTTAACTTATGTTTTTTGCCTGCCTCTTTTACGCGCATATACATGTGAGAAATAACCCGTAACCCCTGCTTAATCATATCATCGCCTTCATGCAACTCCCTTCCAGTCATAAATTGCAGGCACTCATTTAACCCCAGAATACCCACGATGTACGTTGAGGTCTCCAAATCCACATAAGGGCGCCCGTCTTTTGCCTTCTTGCCGATCTCCCAGAGTGGCATCTCCGGACTGGCCATCAGTTTTGCGGCAAATGCCTTTTTCTGGAGATGCGCTTTTACGGCAATCTCAATGCCTTTGTCGATTTCTTTGTACAGCGCATCCCAATTGCCCCGGCCTGCCCGGTAGGAAGCCTGGGGAAGGTTGATCGTAATATTCTGAAATCCGCAGAAACGCATACTTTCCGGATGCTTGATCATGTAATTGTCGTCTATCGTGGTGCGCAAACGGCAGCAGGCCGAAAGGGTGATCTCGTCCCTGTCAAAGATGAAGTAGGGAACACCATTTTCGCTGGCAATCTGACAAGCGTATTCAAGAATTTCATATTGCTTCGGGTCATTGAGGGTGTCCTCGTTAATATGGAAATCACACTTTGGGAAGGCAAATACGTGTCCGTAACAATCCCCTTCACGCCATACATCCAGCATCGCTAAGGTAAACTGCCGTGCTGTTTCTTCATAATCGCCATAGGTTTTTCCGGTAGGTTTTCCACCGGGTCCAATAGCAGGAATATTCCTTAAATATCGCGGAATCCCGGTGTGGACGTTAAAATCCAAAAACAAGGTCTGACCTCCGCGGGAAAAAGCACTCTGGGAACAACTGAAGATCAGGTGTTGTGCCTCCTGTTTCATCTCTGCATAGCCCATCCCTTCCAGATAAGGGGCGTACATAATATTGACATATCCTACACCAAGAGCCCCGGCATAATATGCCTGCATTGATGCCAGAAAGGTATTCAGATGACCAGTCAGGGTGCGTGCATGCTTTGCGGGCGCGGATTCTGTGTCAAGATTTTGGAGTGACAATCCGTACTTCTTCAGATATTCAAGGGAATGGGAAGAGCAATATACCCGTGTCGGATAACCCAGATCATGGATATGCACCATACCATTCAGGTGGGCATCTGCCACATCTCTCGAAAATACTTCCTGAAGGGCAAACTGCTTTAAGGTATTTTCAGCAATCGCAAGATTAATTGCCTCCGGATTATTGGTGGCAATATTACTGTTCTCCTTGTTCTTTGACATGATCAACTCTTCGAGGTCGTACTTCGGCATACCAATGACGGCCTGTTTTTCGAGTTTCTTGTTGTAGCCCCTCTCAAAAAGTTCATTGTCTACCAGTTCACGTATTAATGCCGTAGAGATGCGGTTTAATCCGGAAGAAAACACCCGCTGCTCAACAACGCCGGCAATTTCAGAAGCAACCCCTTCGGGGAGATTGGCCTCTTTCTCCAGGGCATCCGCAATCTTTCTCTTATCCCACGGAAAGGTTTCATCTTTTGTCTCTGTGTCGACTAAAAGAGAAACATCCGTAGTATCTGCCCGTTTTTTTGTTTGTTTTCGCACACGAAGGGATTCCCTGCTCCTTGCCCTTTTATCACGATAAAGGATGTACGCTTTGGCCGTTTTGGCATGCCCTGTTTCAATGAGCACCTTTTCCACAACATCCTGTATCTCTTCAATGCCGGGGGGTTGCCCTGCGTACTTTTTTTCTAAAAACATGGTAACAACAACCGCCAGCTCGTCTGCCAGAGCACGGTCTTCACCGCCCACTGCCTGTGCCGCCTTGAAGATGGCATCTGCAATCTTTTTTTCGTTAAAGGGCACTAATCTTCCATCGCGCTTTACTACCTGCTCTAATGTTGCCGCTGTGTTCATTTCCCGTCCCCTCTGGTTTAATGTTGAAGAGATATACTGCGGGAGTCACTACTCCCGTCCTTTTTTTTCTTTGGTGTATTTGTCATTAATGGCTTCAATTCATCAATGAATTCCGAGATATCCTTAAATTCCCGGTATACCGACGCAAATCGTACATACGCCACCGCATCAAGAATCTTTAACTTTTGCATTACCAGCGCGCCTATAAAATTCGCAGTCACTTCCCGGTCAAATTTATTGTAAATTTCACGTTCAATTTCATTTACAATGTTTTCCAGCGTGTCAGTTGAAACCGGCCTCTTTTCACATGCCTTCAATAGTCCATTTAATATCTTCCTACGGTCAAATGCCGCCCGCGTCCCGTCTTTCTTAACCACACGCAATGGACTCTCTTCAATCCGTTCATAGGTCGTGAATCGACGACCACAACCCAAACATTCTCGCCTCCGTTTAATACTCAGGCCGTCCACCGATGTCCGGGAGTTAATAACTTTGTCATTATCTACTTTGCAAAATAAACATTGCATAAAATTTTACGGAAAAATGTTTGCAAAACTGGATATTTTGGCACGCCCGGCTATTCAGAGTAACTACATATGATAGGTTAGAATATATAACATACCATATATAGGATGTCAAGCAGATTTTTTAAAAATGATATTACCGTTTAAAATGTTAATAATTATTCCTAATTTTAAATGGTAATATCAAAATATTTTAAAATCCTTGCAATATTCTTTGTTATTGTTTAACTTAACTCTTTTTGAAAAAGTAGGGGTGAAGCATTTGCCAGTTTGGGTATGAATGCATGTATGCCAATTATAGCAAATGTTTCGCCACTACTTTTTCAAAAAACTAAATTGTTACGGATTTTTTAGTTTTTGCCAATAAAATCGCGTGAAAGTATGGTTTACAAAAAATTGGGAATGTACCAAAACAACCGTCGGATTTTTCTGCTTAAGAAACTGGCCACATACTTTTTACCATTGCTCGTGTTGATAATACTGGCAACATCGTCACTTTATGCTCAACACATTGCGCGCCGATTGGGACATCCCGCCACACGTTTTGCCGACCCGATTCACACCCCTGAGGACCTGCGTGATCGTCTTTCCTCGGAAGAGCTCAAGTCAGACGTTGCCGTTATTGTAAACTTATGTGACGGATGGCAGGGGGACATTGAGGATTTTTTTCGTGCTGCGGCAACCGCACCGATCACGGCACTGCAAATTCCCATCGGCGCCCGTTTACCGGCTATGTCAGCACGCAAGGACGGCGAATTAATTCTGCATCGTGACGTGCTATGGATGGGCAATGAGCCGATAGACGCATATGAATTCTCTTTTTATTCGAATGGCCGTCATTATCGTTGCGTAACGCCTAAGCTCTGTTGTAATTTCTGGGTTGAAGATATTGGTCCAGACCCTCGCACTCCCGTCCTGACAATTGGGTGCAACGTGCCGGACGTTGTTTCGATTAGCCGTCCTGTGAAGGTTTGTCTGACAGTAAAAAACACTGGTGATGCACCAGACGAGTTGGTTACCGTAAAGCTCCCGGTTCCCACGGGTGCGACTTTTACCAAGTCAACCGGCGAAACCAATGCCGCCGCACGCCGTGTAATCTGGCGTATCTCCAACCTTGCCCCCGGATCGAGCAAACAACTCTGCGCAGACTTCAGTGCGCTGCAACCCGGTTCTCTGACTTTTGAGTCCTCTGCGCACGGTGTTGTTGCTCAGTCGGTGGAAACACGGTGCACCACTCGCGTCTCCGGCATCCCGGCGGTTCTCTTTGAAGTTATTGACCTTGAGGACCCTATCGAAGTCGGCCAGCAAAACACTTACGAACTTAGCGTAATCAACCAGGGTTCTACCGCTCTTACGAACGTAAAAATCGTTTGTCCGCTGGAACCAAGCCAGCAGTACGTCTCGTGCACCGGCGCGACGACTGCCCATGCGCAGGAAAACATTATTACAACGGCTCCGCTGGCAACGCTATCCCCGAAGGACACAGCCACATGGTATATTGTCGTGAAGTCCATTGCGTCCGGCGATGTGCGCTTTACTGCTGAACTTTCGAGCGATCAATTCCAACGCCCCGTAAAAGAAACCGAAGCAACCCACCAATACTAAAATGCTGCCGATTTGCTGCAGGGATGTTTGTAAATTTGCGTTCGTTCGTAGCTGAATTTAGAATTGATGCCTAACACATCTTCTCATGCTTTTTATTCTGGCAAAGAAAGATATGATTCATTCACAAATAGGTGCTCAAAAGGTTTCTGAATGCTACGAAAGAATGATTGAAATAGCATAATAAAGATGTGTATAATGCTACCTGCAAAGGACTTTTTGACATTCTTTGTTCAATCATGGAATATCAAAAGTAATGCTAACGTATATGACTCTATATAAATGAACGATACCTTCTCAAAATGCTTGCCTGCATGTATCTGCATAAGGGTAGTAGATTATACTACCTTACAAAACCTCCGGCAAATATTGGTTAGCTATCTATCGACAAAATACCCAGCGTGTACGGGGTGTGAGTAGGTTCGGGGTTACCATGATATTCGGTACAGAAAATGTAATAAATGCTGTAAGTGATCAAGATGTTAAGAACATCGGCAAAAAGGATTCTGTCTTTTTGCATTTAGGAAATTTCACGTAAAAAGATGGTAAAGACTAAGATATTTACTATCTTTGGTACCCGTCCTGAAGCCATCAAGATGGCGCCCGTAGTGAAGGCGTTACAAGCTCATGCTGATTCTTTCTGTTTACGGATTTGTGTTACAGCGCAGCATCGTCATATGCTCGATCAATTTCTAAACCTTTTCAGTATCCAGCCTGATTACGATTTAAATCTGATGCATCCAGGGCAGGACCTTACTGATATTACCGTAAATGTATTGACGGGTTTACGTGACATATTCCAACGTGATCGTCCAGACCGGGTGCTCGTTCAGGGTGACACAACGACTACCTTTGCTACGAGTCTTGCGGCATTCTATGAAAAAATACCTGTTGCCCATATAGAAGCTGGTCTGCGGACAGGTAATGTCTATGCCCCATGGCCGGAAGAGATGAATCGTTGTCTTGCGAGTACCATTGCAGATATGCATTTTGCACCAACTCTTTTAGCTCAAGAGAACCTTATCCGTGAGAATATACCTGCAGCGCAAATTGTTGTTACGGGAAATACCGTGATAGACGCGCTGTTGAGTGTTGTAAAACGCATTCAAACAAATAAGGAATTAGAGAACCAATTGGCCGGGCAGTTTACATTCCTGGACTCTGGTAAACGATTGATACTCATTACCGGGCATCGGCGTGAGAATTTTGGGGAAGGATTTAAGCATATCTGCTATGCGTTGTCCCGAATAGCCTGTCGAAAGGATGTGCAGATTGTTTATCCAGTGCATCTCAATCCTAATGTCCAGGAACCTGTGCGAGGAATTCTTGGATCGACAAAGAACATCTATCTCATAGAACCTCTGGAATATTTGTCTTTTGTATATTTAATGAGTAAATCATCAATAATTATTACTGACTCTGGCGGTATCCAGGAAGAAGCCCCCTCGTTAGGCAAGCCGGTGCTGGTTATGCGTGAAACCACAGAAAGGCCGGAGGCAGTCACTGCTGGAACGGTTCGCTTGGTAGGAACAGATGAGGGTCGTATCGTTCGTGAAACTGAGAAATTGCTGGATGATCCGGATGAATATGGGAAAATGAGCCGTGCTCATAATCCTTATGGTGACGGTAAGGCAAGCGAAAGAATCGTCAAGGAGTTATTACGTGCATATGCACTTTAAAAGGATATCGGTTATAGGGCTTGGTTGTATACTCATTTGTAACGGTTTTTGGGTCAAAGTTTTTGATTTTTGGTTTTAACGCATGGAAAAGATACGTTTTTCCCTGTTTGTCAGCAGAATGTACCGGGATCATAAAAGCCAATGTGACAGATATCGCCCTCTTCTTTGACAGAACAGACGGGATCGCCAGCATTTCTGGTCTCCAGAAGGCGTACCTCTCTTGGTAAGACACCAAGATTCACAAAACTCTTGGATGATCACCGCGTGTTTCTCTTAAAAAAGGGTTGAAAAGGTGATTAAGTCTAGTTGGTACATTTTTGGGAGTCAAGTCAGGAATTTCGAGTCAGCTTGTGCGAGCCGCTGTTGGGTAAATTACGCAATAGGGGTTTGCAACGGAATGTATGCCATTGAAATAGGTTTACAGGCACTTAATATCGGTTTTGGGGATAAAGTAATCACTACGCCTATGACGGCCATTGCTACTGTGCTGGCGGTTATTCGAGCTGGCGCAACCCCGGTTCGCGCTGATGTTGATCCTGCAACGGCTTTGTTAGACCCCGTAAGTGTTGAACGATGTCTATCTTCTCGTACTAAGGCAATTTTGCTTGTTCCTCTTTCCGGGCAAGTGCGAAATATGGATACATGGAGTGCGCTTTGTAATCATGCCGGTATTCATTTGCTGGAAGATTGTGCCCAATCTCATTTAGTATCTTGGAAAGATAAGATTGCTGGGGCTTTTGGTGCCTGGGGTGCTTATAGTTTTTACCCAACCAAAAATCTAGGCACGTTGGGTGATGGAGGGGCAATCGTCACCAAGTCAGAAGAGACAGCAAATCAGGCCAAAATACTCCGTAACTATGGGCAATCCCAGCGGTATCATCATTCAGAACTTGGCTTGAATAGCCGTCTGGACGAGATACATGCTGCAATCCTGACAGCCCGCCGCGGTTGGTTTGATTCTTTTACCGCTAGACGCAAGGAAATTGCAAAAGCCTACTTCGATGGTATCAAAAATCCACTCGTTCGCTTAATGGCTGAACCGATAGATAGTGAAAATCATGTTTATCATCTCTTTGTAATTTTATACGATGAAAGAGACCGTCTCAGCAATTACCTTCGGGAGCATGGAGTTGACAATCTCATTCATTATTTAATACCAGTTCACCATCAGGTACCATGCAGAAGCATACGACACGATCCAAAAGGTTTGGTTCACGCTGAAGCGCATGCTGCTTGTTGTCTCTCCATTCCATGCCATCCTCAAATGAGCGATGACGATGTTAACAAGGTGATAGAGGTTATTAATGAATTCAAATAGGCCTATAGAGCACTTTGTTACTTTGTTTGACAATAATTTCTTACCTATGGGAATGGCACTTCATAATTCATTGATAACTTACGCACAACCCTTCCATTTGTGGATTTTATGTATGGACGAGCTGGTTGAAAAACAGCTAAAGCAAATCTCCTTATCCCATGTAACCTTAATTCCACGGAGAGAGATCGAAACCCAGGAACTGTTAGCGGTGAAACCTGGACGTACACTGGGTGAATATTGCTGGACATTGACACCGTTTACACCCCAGGCGGTATTTGATCGAGAGGCTACTATAGAACGCGTTACATACTTGGATGCGGACGTTTTCTTTTTCGATAATCCACGAATATTGCTCAATGAATTAAGTAAAAGTGAAAAACATGTCTTGATTACCGAACATGCCTATGCTCCCGAGTACAATTACTGGCTTCCTTTGAGTGGCAGGTTCTGTGTTCAGTTTACAACTTTTAGAAGAACTATACAAGCCGCAAAGATTATGAAATGGTGGCAAGATAAATGTCTGGAATGGTGCTTTGCCCGCTTTGAGGATGGAAAGTTTGGTGATCAGAAGTACTTAGATTTATGGCCAGATTTATTTTCTAAAGAGGTCCACATACTAAAACAAGTTAGTAGAACACTTGCCCCTTGGAATGTCCGATATTTTACTAACCTTATAAACGAGAATCAACATCCTGTTTTCTTCCATTTTCATAATTTAAGAATTATCGCTCCTAACAAAGTAAGACTTTACAGAGGTTATCATATTGGAAGAAAAGGGGACCGTTTTTATGATCGGTATTTTTTAGAACTTTCGAAAAGTATTCAAACATTAAAATTTTTCAATATATCACTTCCGGTTATGAGACCTTCAAAGGAAAAATTGACACTACTAAAATATTTTAAAAGAGTATTTTTAAATCGTACGGAACGTTATAAAAATATTAATTGACAAGTTTTTAATGCCTCTAACATGTATTTAAATTTTTTACCTGTAAGATACTGCTAATGATATTTTCATCTGAGGGATATAAGAATCAACGTGCTTATCAAAATCGTGTGGAAGGTGGAATTTATATTCATCAAAAAACTAGAAAAAAATCAGAGCCGAATAAGCCATTGGTTAGTATTGTCACGGTAGTCTATAACGGAGGAAAGTATCTCGAGCAGGCGATTCTTAGTGTTTTGAACCAAAGTTATAATAACATTGAATACATTATTATTGATGGTAATTCCACAGATGATACGCTGGATTTTATTAAAAAATACGAAGACCGAATTGATTGCTGGATTAGTGAGCCCGATAAGGGTATATATGATGCCATGAATAAAGGAATTGACTTAGCTCACGGGGCTTGGATCAATTTCATGAATGCCGGTGATAGATTTTATGAAAGGAATACCGTCGAAAAGATTTTTAAGGAATATGATCCAACCTCTGATTTCATTTACGGGCATCACCAGATTATCTATGATCAAAATTTTTCAAAAATACAGAAAGCCCTTCCTACAAAAGATATTTGGAAAGGGATGGTTTTTTGCCATCAAAGCTTGTTCGTAAAGACGTTGCTTATGAAACGGTATAAATTTAATATAAAGAATACCATGAACGCTGATTATGAGTTTATCTATAGTGCATATATGAATAACTTCAAATTTTACAATACTGGCATAGTGGTATCATCAATTTTGGCAGGAGGATTATCAGATTCTGGTTGTTTAAAAAGGGTGAAGGATCATTGGTCCATAGCAAGAAAGTATTCAAGGAGTATAAAAATTGATATATATTATATCCTGTTACTTGTGGATACATTTTTAAAAAAGGTTTTTAAAGATATTCTTCCTAGAAAATTTGTGAATTCTATGAGAAGTAAGTTTTAAGAGTCAGGAAATTTTTCTCCTCAAGGGAGTTTTGCATTGTCAAAGTTGAACCCGATCGTTGAACTGGTTATTCCAAGCTATAATCGGTTAAGTACCCTTAAGAATACGTTAAGACAGACTCGGGTGTTATACCCCACACTGAAAGTCTGCGTAGGGTTGCAAGGAAATATATCCGATCAGAATTTTCAGGCTCAATTAGAGAGCGATCCGAATTTACGAATAGAAATATTGCCAACGCCGAGCACTACGGGTACCTTGAATCACTGCATTATAAGTTCCCAAGCAGATATTATCGTAATTTTAGATGATGATGCCGTACCTTGCTTTGGATGGCTGGAGGCTCATATCAAGGCTTTTGATGAACAGCCTGATTTGGCATATACTTCTGGACGGGAAGTACGATCAACCAGGGAAAGGTCTTCCTTCTCTGAGTGGTTTCGAATTATGATAGAATGGCTTTTTGGGTTGTTTATAGGACGTGATAAAAAATTACATGGACGTATTGTCGGGTGGATCAATTGGATTGGACTGATTTTGGCAAATTTTGACCAACCGGGCACTTGTAAAATAAATTCTCCGCGGGAGTGTAATGTGGGTATAAGGCGTGAGCTCTTTATAAAACTCGGTGGATTTAACCAGGCCTTCCGAGGAAACGCATGGGGGTTTGGAGCAGATTTTGGTTTGCGGATGGCGAGAGAGGGTAAATATGGGCAATATATAGGCAGTGCCATTGTGGTTCATCATGAAGTATCCAGGGGAGGGAGTCGCGAAAGAGAGAAATCACAATGGTTTCATGATTTTTTATATAATAACAAATTGCTGATAAACACTTTGGGACCTCAGGCCTGGATCGGATCTATTCCCCGGTTAATTAAAAAGCGTTTTTTTAGCTAATGATAAAAATATTTTTGTTGAAAATGTGAAAATATATTTTGAAAGATATACTCAAGAGTCTCACAATTTGTGATTTATAAACTTGATACAGAGCCGCTATAATCTAACAGGGTGGCACGGACAAGCCATGCTTGTCCGTGTTTTTGCAATACTGCTTAATGCCTTGTCCTTACGTGGTCTGCCTTGTATTGTCTATCCAAATGTTAAAATGAATACTTCGTAAACAACGTCGCGCAAGTCCAACACGGACAAACGGAGTTTGTCCGTGCCACCCTGTTACCAATTCAAAATTCACCTTTTATGAATATCTTGAGTATACTACGCTTATAATCCTGCTTTCTTTGCCTTTTTTGTAGCTACTTCTCACCTGTCTTTTTAAGATAAGAGGGGGATTCCCTTGCCGCTGATGGCCATTTTTACCCTATTTCTTGCCTCGATGCATATTTTTCCTCTTCCGTTACCCAGACTTCTTCTGTCTTATGCTTTCCCCGGAATCTTTTGTGCGGATTTTGACGTTACCGTGACGGTAAGGAATCAAAATTGACATAGTTACTCAGTGGTGATAAAATGTTTCGTATGAGAAGGAGAAGTGAATGAAAGAAGCTTTACGGTATTTACAAAATGCAAAAGAAACGCTGAGTAGGACGACGATAGAAGATGACTACTATACCGATATCAAACCAGTGCGTGAAGCGCTTGGTACGGCATATCTGGCAATACTAGAGGCAATAAATGAAGCCTTACTGAAAAAAGGATTCGCCGCGAAAGAATTGCCATAATCGGTTGATGAATACAGAAAGGTTTTACGGAAATATTTTATCGTGCATAATGGTAAACTTATGAGGGAATTTGAAGCCCTTTATAATACACTTCATATTGCCGGTCACTATAGGGGTCTTATTCAGAAGGCTAGTGTCATGTCAACCTTGCAATGTCGTAAGTGGTGTGATATATTATCTTCAT
>CAZBCT010000091.1:0-4861 GCA_964490485.1 uncultured Candidatus Brocadia sp.
CGCGGGAATTTATCATGCGGGACGACAGAAGGCCAGCCGGGTATGTTGTGGCTTCTGAGAACTCCAAATCATTTGACGACCCCGGAAAGCCCGTTGAAATTAAATTGGTAAACACCATTCGCCCACGGATAAAGAAATGGAGAGAACAAGGCTATCCGGATGTTACCGGCATTACCAAAAGATTACTGCAACACTGGCAAGACCCGGAAGAACGCAAAGACCGCAGATTTTTCTTTTGCCAGTTAGAGGCCATTGAAACCCTGATATGGCTTACCGAAGCGCCAGAGGCCAACCGCACGGGCATTGACATCCCAGGCGATGGAGGAGATTTTTCACGCTGGTGCAATAAGATGGCAACGGGTTCGGGCAAAACCATTGTTATGGGTATGCTTATCGCATGGCAAGTCTTGAATAAAGTAACCAACAGTAAAGACACGCGTTTCTCCAAAAATATGCTGGTGGTTGCGCCGGGCTTGACGGTTCGTAACCGCTTGTCGGTGTTGTATCCCTTCAACAAAGAGAACTACTATGAAGAATTTAACATCGTTCCATCGGGTTTGATGGAATCACTGCGGCAGGGGAAGATTAAGATCGTTAACTGGCATGCCCTCGCCTGGGACACTGAAGAAAGACTGGCTAAGAAGAAGACCGTTGACAAACGGGGCGCTAAAAGTGACGAGGCATACGTGAGGGAAGTGTTGGGCGATATGGCAAATGCAACAAATCTTGTTGTGATAAATGATGAAGCCCATCATGCCTGGCGTATACCGGCGGAGAGTAAGATGAAAGGCGTAAAGAAGGAAGACATTGAAGAAAGCACCGTTTGGATCGGCGGACTGGACAGGATTCACCGGGCAAGGGGGATCATCCGGTGTTTTGACTTGTCGGCTACGCCATTTGCTCCATCAGGCAAAAAAGCAAGTGAAGAGGCATTGTTTCCCTGGATTGTCAGCGATTTCGGGTTGAATGATGCGATTGAATCAGGATTGGTAAAAACGCCGAGGGTTGTAATCCGTGATGATGCCAAGGTAGATGCGAACCTACGTTCACGGCTGTATCACATTTACATGGATGCCACCGTGAAGGATGACATCAACCGCAAGGCAGAGGAAAGCGAACCACTTCCTGACCTCATTAAGAACGCCTATTTGCTCTTAGGAAAGGACTGGAAGGCCGCTAAAGACGATTGGGAAAAGGTGGGATATAAAATTCCGCCGGTGATGATAACCGTAGCAAACACCACATACACATCAGCCCGCATCAAATATGCCTTTGACCACGACGCATTTTTACTATCCGTTGCCGGATTGGGTGATTTATGCAATCAGGAGAAGACATTACAGATTGACAGCAGGATTCTTGATAAAGCAGAGGCCGAAACGACAGAGTTTTTAGTTTTTAGTGATGAGTTTTCAGAGAAAGGCGATGGTAATGAGACGGATATATCCGGTGAAGAACAAGAAACTAAAAACCAGCAATTAAAAACTAATCTAACCAAAAAGCAACAGGCTGAATTATTAAGAAGGACGGTTGATACCGTTGGCAAGATTGGAGAACCTGGCGAACAAAAACAAAATGTGATTTCCGTAGGTATGCTCAGCGAAGGTTGGGACGCAAAAACAGTTACTCACATCATGGGCTTACGAGCATTCAGCAGCCAGTTATTGTGTGAACAGGTTGTTGGCCGTGGTTTACGGAGAACTTCTTACGATGTGGGAAAAGACGGTTTATTTGAACCAGAGTATGTAAACATCTTTGGCGTACCGTTTACCTTCCTGCCTCACGAAGGCGGAAGTGATGGGCCGCCGCCTCCACCGCCTCCACCCAAAACCAGTATTGAGCCAGTTAAACAAAAAGCGGAACACAAAATTTCATTTCCTAACATTCTGAGGATTGACCATGTATATAAGCCACAACTATCTATTAACCTGGAAAAAGTCAAACCGCTTGAACTTGACCCATACGAATCTATAACAGAAGCGGAACTGGCCGCCATCGTAGCAGGCAAACCAAATCCTGCAGCACTTACTGAAATTGATTTAAAAGAAATCAGTGAAAAGCTTCGTTTGCAGTCTGTTATTTTTAGGATTGCCTCCACGATTTACAATTCCGAAAAGAAACCCGACTGGAAAGGAAGCAAGGAAGCGTTTTTGATACAACTCATCGGCATCATTGAGCAATTCATTTACTCTGGAAAAATTCAAATAAATAATCCTTTGTTCGATCAGGATGAAGTAAGAAAGAGAATCCTGATTATGCTCAATATGAACAAAGTCATCCAGCATATCTGGAATGAAATACGGGCAGAGAATACGACCCAACTCGCCCCGGTTTTTGATAAGGAACATCCCATCCGTTCGACTGCTGATGTACGCACATGGTGGACAAGTAGGCCGTGTGAGGATTTTGGAAAAACACATATCAACTTTACCGTTGTTGACAGCAAAATGGAATTCCTTGAGGCAAGAACCATAAACGATTGCGAGTTTGTAGAATCATTCGTGAAGAACGATCATTTGGGATTCGCCATTCTTTACAACTACCAGGGAGTTATCAGAAGATATTTTCCAGACTTTATTATCGAATTAAAAGGTGGAGAACATCTCATTCTAGAAACCAAAGGACAGGATAGCGAACAGAACAAAACCAAGAGGACTTTTTTAGATGAGTGGTGCAGGGCTGTTAATCGGCATGGAGGTTTTGGGAAATGGAGTTGGGCTGTATCTTTCGATCCCAACGATCTTGAAAAGTTGTTACATGATGCCAATAATTATGCGAATCAAACACCATCCGGCCCATGTAGAGCGACCAGACTGGTCGCCCTGCAATGAGAGGAGATTAAAGTCGCTGCCAAAGGCAGCCGAATTCAATTGTTTTATCGGATACAGATAAACACCCTTTTGGAGGAGAGAGATGAAGATTATTTCTTTCGGCGATATTCATGAAGATACCAGCAATCTTGCAAAAATAAAATCCGACCTGGAAACGGCGGATATAATCGTGCTATCCGGCGATTTGACAAATTGTCACGGAAAGACAGAGACGAAAAAAGTATTGGATGCGATAAAAAAATACAACAAACACCTGCTTGTGCAGTACGGGAACATGGATATGCCGGAAGTAGATGGTTATTTAACGAAAGAGGGGATAAACCTGCATGGGAACGGCTGTGTCTTTGGAGATGTCGGCATATTTGGGTGTGGCGCTTCGAGTCCAACGCCCTTTCATACGCCCTCAGAAATTAGTGAGGCTGATATCGAACGGTTCTTAATAAATGGTTATAACAAGGTAAAAGACGCACCGTGGAAGGTTATGGTCTGTCACACACCCCCCAAAGATACGGCAACAGATATCATTCAAAATGGTATGCATGTGGGGAGTCAAACGGTTAGAAACTTTATTCTCAAATACAAACCACACGTCTGCATCACGGGGCATATTCATGAATCAAGGGCCAAAGACACCATAGGCAATACGATTGTATTAAACGCAGGCATGGCCCGGGATGGATGGTATATCGAAGTCATAATTGATAAAGGCAGATTAGCCGCGGGATTGAAATCTGTTGCCTAAATTTACTACTTATAAAGACTATTCCAGTAGTAACAATTTAGTTTTTTGAAAAATTCCAATAATGGCGATGTTTGCCACGCAGTGTAGGGGCGAAGCATTTGCTATAATTGGCATACATGCATTCATATCCCAACTAGCAAATGCTTCGCCCCTACTTTTTCAAAAAACTAAATTGTTACTTCCAGTAAAAAATACGTGTGGACTGGCGTCTTTAAATTTCATGAGGATGGATAATGGGCACAAGCCCCCATAATTGAGATGGCATTGTGACTGAAATGATGAGGATATTAGACTATTATTAAATTTATATTGGGATACCTTTTCAATGAATACAACCGAAGAGAAGCCTCGTTCGTTATTGCAAGACTTGACAGAATTGATGCGAAAATTGCGTAGTAAGGACGGATGCCCTTGGGATAGGGAACAGAGCCATGCGTCGTTAAAGCCCCATTTGGTAGAGGAGACATATGAAGTAATTGATGCGATAGATTCCGGGGAACCTGATAAACTCAAGGAAGAGCTGGCTGACCTCTTTTTTCATATCATTTTCCACTGCCAGATTGCAACGGAAAAGGGGGAATTTGACATAGAAAGTATCATGGCTCTCTGCCTTGACAAAATGACGCGGCGTCATCCTCATGTCTTCGGGGACGCCTCAGCAACTACCCCCGAAGAGGCAATTCATCAATGGGAGCAGATCAAGAAAAACGAAAAAGGATATGAGGAGAGGAAATTCATTGTGGATGGTCTGCCAAAATATCTCCCCGCCCTGCAAAAGGCCCAAAAATTACAGAAAAAGGTATCCAAGGTAGGTTTTGATTGGACGAACATCAGCGATGTAATTGCTAAGGTGGATGAAGAGCTGAGAGAGGTCAAAGAGGCTATCCGTGAAAATAAACCTGAACACATCGAAGAGGAGATGGGGGATCTCTTATTTTCTGTTGTTAACCTTGCCCGATTCCTGAAACTTGACACGGAGAATGTGCTTCACAAGACCATCTATAAGTTTGTAGATCGTTTTAAAAGGGTTGAGACGGAGTTGGCATCTATGGGAAAGGATATTGAAAAATGTACCCTGGAAGAGATGGATGCTGTTTGGAATAAAGTAAAGATAAAGCAGAAGCAAGGAGCAAGAATTCAGAATCCAGAATAAAAAGTACGAATCGGCAACTGGGTCTCCACCCATTTCAACACGTACGGTTTTTCTATTGACAGCGGCTTTTTTCACCAATATTATAAAACAATATACCGGATTACAGAGATGCGGAAGCAGGGATCAGGGATCAGG
>CAZBCT010000091.1:4961-12791 GCA_964490485.1 uncultured Candidatus Brocadia sp.
CAGGGATCAGGGATCAGGTTTCCGATGCCTTGCTTTCCTGATCACAGATTTTTCATCGTTATAAGCTTGCCATCCGTTTTGCAAATACCTATCCGGGAAAATACCTTCATTGAGGAACAAAGAACCTGTTTTTTTATGCCACTCTACGAAATTATATCACTTATCGGTTTCATCCTTGGCACCATCCTGCACATAGTTCTCTCAATCCTTATTGTGCAGCGAAAGCATAAGACAAAAGGCGAACTCATTTTCCTCTTTCTTGTTATCAGTGTAGCCATGTGGCACTTCGGGAATACTATTTTTCTCTTCAGCTTTCTTTTGTTTGGGAAAAATTTATCCTCAGTAAATTTTATCGCTGACGCTATTTCCTATACAGGGATTGGTTTCA
This sequence comes from uncultured Candidatus Brocadia sp., assembly GCA_964490485.1. Taxonomy (GTDB): domain Bacteria; phylum Planctomycetota; class Brocadiia; order Brocadiales; family Brocadiaceae; genus Brocadia. The sequence goes on from CAZBCT010000091.1 coordinate 5,350, forward strand.
TGCCCAGTTTATTGCTGCATACAACAGTTTCCTTTCTTTTTGAGAATAACCCTCATATTAGAAAATCTTTGCAACGTCTCATTGTTATGAGTATTTATCTTCCTGTTATTCCTTTTTCAAAGGTTATCAAAAACTTCATCGAACCTACAGTGACCACCTTGACAGATCCTGCAACTCACTATGTAAAACCTTTTGTATTTTGGCTGATCCTTTCGCTGTTCATTGCAGCCGGTATTTCCCGATGGCTTTCAAAAACGGTGGATGAAAAGGAAGAACGCAAATTCCATCTGGCGATCTTTTGGGTAGTGACGACTATTGCGTTTTTTATCGGGTTCACGGTACTCCTGAACGGCAATAAGATTCCCTATGTTGGGGACTATCTGACACTGGTTTCCATGTTATCATCCATCTTCCCCAGTATTATTTTCGCCTACTACGTTTACCGGTACAATTATATGGAGTTTGTCCTCCGGCGTAGCGCCTTTTATTCATTTCTCACCCTTATCTTAATTTGCCTCTATTACTTTGGAATTAAGCAATTAACTAAATTTCTGGAGCGCCACTACCTGGTCAATGCCAGGATGCTGGAAGCTGTCTTTGTCATCAACCTGGTATTCTGGTTTCCCACACTCAGGGAGAGGATACAAAGGCTTTTACGAAAACTGATGTTTTACCGTACGGTTGATAGTGAATATCTCTTAAACGAACTAAGCCACGTTATTAGCACCGACCCCCTCATTCATTTCACAAAACTGCTCGAACAGGTAGTCAACTCCATTATAAAAGCCACAGCTATCAAATCTACAAACCTCCTTCTTTTTAAGAGTGAACGGATTCAAATTCTTGGTGACAAACGATACGAACCCATTTCCCTGGGAGATATACACCATATTCTCCGGTTTTTTGCCAACGGAGAATTTATTGTATTAAACCGATATGAGGTAAAAGACGTTTCTGTCATAAATGAAATGAGACTGCTTGATGCTATTTTCATTTTCCCGATATTTGTCAATCGTAAACTTACCGGTCTTCTGAGCCTGGGACGAGCGAAAAGAGGTATGCAGATTGCCTCTGATAATTTGGATCAATTGATGATTATTGCCAATGAAATTGGCTCTGCGGTTGAAAAGTCAAAGATTATCGAGGAAAAACTTACGCTGGAAAGGAAGATGTATGAAAATGAAAAATTGTCCAGTCTTGGACGTCTCTCCACCAGCGTGGCTCATGAGGTGAAAAACCCGCTGAGCTCGATAAAGGCCATTGTGCAGGTTATGCGGGAAGATGTAGAAAAAAATGATCCCCTCCAGGAGGACCTCTCCATTATTGTGGACGAGATAGATCGGCTGACAAAAGTTGTCAATCAATTACTGCAATTTGCGAAACCAGGCAGTGAGGCAAAAACGAGCGTCAGGATCGGAGACGTCATTCGTTCTACCCTGGTTGTGCTCAATCATGAAACAAAACAGAATAAGATTACGATCTTGTGCCAAATCCCTCCAGACCTTCCTCCCATAACAGCCGATGAAGGGGCATTAAAAGAGATTTTTTTTAACCTGTTCCGTAATGCCATTCAGGCAATGCCATCCGGCGGACAGATACATATTCACGCCTCCTGTCAACCTGAAAACCATGTTATTCAAGTAACAGTCACTGACACAGGCCCTGGCATACCCCAGGAGTTGTTCGAGAAAATATTTGAGCCTTTTTTCACTACAAAACAAACGGGGACAGGTCTGGGCCTCTCTATTGTAAAGAAAAAACTCGAAGATATAGAGGCCACCATCCATGTGGAGAGCAATGTACGGGGCGCATCATTTGTTATGAATTTCCCTTTAAACGAGCCGGTATTCGTGTAAACCTGAGATTATGTTCAAACCGTCAGTATTAATTGTAGATGATGAAAAAGCCGCACGCTACGGGATGAAAAAGATCCTCCTGAAAGACAACTATGTTGTCCATGAGGCAAAAGACAGCACGGATGCGCTCCACATGATAAAGACCCTGCGTCCATCCCTGGTGCTGTTAGATATCAATATGCCTCATCTCGATGGCATGAAAACCCTTGAGATGATTAACGCATTAAACAATCCGCCGCTGGTGGTTATTGTTACTGCGTACGGCTCTGAAAAAATCGCCGTTGAAGCTATGAAAAAAGGCGCTTATGATTATATTGCAAAACCATACGAAATCGATGAACTCAGGATTATTGCAAAAAATGCCTTCGAACGACTTGTTTTACAGGAAGAAAATGCCAGGCTTCGCATGGAAATTGGCCGATTGGAGGGCATGGGTGAACTCATCGGCCAAAGTGACGCCTTGAAGGAGGTTTTCGATAAGATTGAAAAGGTCGGTGCAACAGACGTTACCGTACTCGTTCAGGGTGAAAGTGGGAGCGGAAAAGAACTCGTGGCCAGGGAAATTCACAAGCGCAGCAAACGACGGAATGAGCCGCTCATTATTATGAATTGCGCCGCCGTGCCGGAGACCTTGGTTGAAAGCGAACTCTTTGGACATGAAAAGGGTGCATTCACCGGCGCTGCCGAGAGGCGACTCGGGAAGTTCGAGCTGGCAAACAAAGGCACGATATTCCTCGACGAAATCGGCGATATGAGCATCAGCACGCAATCAAAACTCCTCCGGGTATTGCAGGAACAAAAATTTGAACGGCTCGGCGGTATCGAAACGCTCACCGTTGACGTACGCATCATCAGCGCCACCCACCGTGACCTTGAGGAAGAAATTGAGGAAAACAGATTTCGGGAAGATCTGTACTACCGAATCAAGGTGGTAAGCATAAAACTCCCTCCTCTGAGACACAGGAAAGAGGATATTCCTTTGCTCGTCAACCGGTTTTTATATCATTTTTCTGAAAAACATCAAAAACAGATTGAATCAATTTCACATGAGGCGATGAAGTATCTGGTTTCGTACGATTGGCCAGGCAACGTTCGCCAACTGAAAAACGTCATTGAAAGCGCCGTGGTGCTTTCCAATAACGAAATCCTTGACACGGCAGACCTATCGGAAGAGATAAAACATCCCGGAAACGATACCCTGCCATTTAAGCACGTTGATTACAATCTTTCATTCCGGGATGCAAAAAAGATATTGATTGAAAATTTTGAACGTGATTTTATCCAAAAGAAACTGGAAGAATGCGATGGAAATATTAGCCGTGCAGCTGAAGCACTCGATATGCATCGCCAAAATCTTCAGCAAAAGATCCGGGAACTCCGGATCACGAAAGGAAAAGAATTGTTATGAATAAACGAGCAGCATCCCTCATATGTTTGATTTTAACCTGTTTGCAACCATATACCTTTTCTGCAGAAAAAGAAGAGTTCAAAAGTATTGTTGCAACCGTCAACGGCAAACAGATAACCCAGGAAATGGTAGCAGAGAGGCTGGGAAATATTACAAACACAGACACAGAAACCCTGAGTTCGATGAAACGAGAAATTATCGACCAGATGATTACCGATATCCTGACAGAAGAATTCGTTGATAAACAGGGTTTAATCGTTACTCCGGAGGAGATTGAAAGAGAAATCGGACAAATAAAAAACACGATCTCTGGCAACCAGAAGTATGACAATCAATCACTCGAACAAATTCTTACTTCTATAGGCTCTGATATAAACGAATTTAAAAGAAGTATAAAATATTCTATTGCACTCGAAAAGTATTTTCATAAGAAACTTGACGACACCTCCCTGAGAAAATACTTTGAAGAAAACAAAGGCGTCTTTAACGGTGAGACGGTAAAAGTGAGCCATATCCTTATCGACACAAGGAATTTGAAAACGGAGAAGGAATTTGCGCAAGCGCTGGAGCATATAAAAAGCATTAAAAAAGAAATAGACCAGGGAACGACTTTTGAGGAGGCTGCACGAAAGTACTCAGACTGCCCATCAGCTCAAAATGGAGGGAATCTGGGATTTATTCAGAGAAAAGGAAATTTCGCAAAGTCTTTTTTAGATACTGCATTTTCACTAAAGGTAGGCCAAATAAGCGGGCCGGTTCAGACAGAATATGGTTATCATCTGATAAAAGTTACCGAGAAAAAAGAAGGCGCCCCTATTCGATTTGACGATGTCAGGGAAAAGGTGCGTTTAGAAGCATTGGATGCAGAGATACTTAAATTACTTGATCAACTTCGCCGGGAGGCCAGGATAGTCATAAACCAATAATGTTTTATGGTTTTTTTTTGTGGATATAATCGGATATTTCTTTCGACGTGGTAATTTTTTGGGCAAGTTCATAGGTTACCTTTTGGATCGAATCGTCTACCGCAGGACCAAATCTCGGGCCAGTTGTCATCCACCATTCCTGCTCCACTCTGCTTGTTACAACATCTAACCCCTTACCCTCCACGGCAATATCTGATTCCCATACCTTGTTCAGTTTTGGATCTAAAAAAGATGCCCTGATTGAAAGGTTATGCCGGCCAATAGCCCTCCCTACCGATTGTTCAATATAAAGTTCTATATCCGAACTCTTCAATCCGACGGTCAAAATTCCGTCCAGAGTTTCATTCGTTCCATATGCCGTGTTTTGCAGATTATCGATTAAGGTTACCTTTTTAAATATAACTTTTGACATCTCTTCTATCTTCGAAGAAAGAGGTTCGCCAAAAGGAAAAACAAAGTTGGGAAAAGTATAGAGTTGTGCACCGGCCTCATATTGTTTTATTGGCGCATCCTGAACATAGTTACGTAAATGAGGTTCTATATAAAGATCCACATTCAGAGGTAATTGTGTTATTTGATGAACCCTTTTGTCCAGATGTGGAGCCATCATTACCGGTGGTCTTTGACCGCTTAAGCACCCCGATAAGACAAGAAAAGAAAACACAATGTACCCGTATTTACCAAAAACAGCTTTAGGATGATACATAGACGGCCTCATGTTATGTGACGAATGCTTTTTGTTCTTCAAAAGGTTATTTTAAATTGGTAACAATTTAGTTTTTTGAAAAAGTAAGGGCGAAGCATTTGCCGGCTTGTGTATGAACGCATGTATACCAACGATAGCAAATGCTTCGCCCCTACACTGTGCGGTAAACATCGCCATTAATTGAATTTTTTTCAAAAAACTAAATTGTTACTTAAATTGAAATATTAACTGATTAAAATGCCTTTTGTCAATATCTCATTTTTTATCTCTTCAGTTTTATAGGCACATCATCACTTTCTCTTCCAATCAATACTACACCTTTTATTTTTTTGAGCCTGTTATAAATAGGGTATGTTTTTAAAAGGATAGGAATGTTTGTTTTTGGATCTAAAATCTCGCTGGTTGTTGTTACACCTGTCTTCAAGGTTTGCCACGTTGGGCAATTTTTACAGGCCAGGGCAAATTTGTGCTTCGTAAAAAAACACTTTTTTCCAACAGGGTATCCGCTAAAAAAATATCTGGCGGCCTTGTTTATTTTTATTAATTTAAACTCGGTATCGAATACCATGATGGGATCTGCTATTGCATCAAAAATACGGTTAAAATCATCCCATTTGGTATCTCTTCCTGGATGGGTTTTATGCCCCTTCCTCATGCTCGTGCTGCCTTGTAACTGCACAGAAGAGTCCAGCGACGCTGAATGTAAATGATGTCTTTTTGAAAACAACCTTTTATCCTCTCATCCATTCATTTCAACCTATTTCTTTAACTTTACCGAACAATTCGTACTAACTATAGCAAACATATTAAATAAGTTGACATGCACTGGTCATTGCGAGCGACAGCGAAGCTATCCCACGATAGAGATTGCTTCGGGCTGACGCCATCGCAATGACAACTTTCTTTAAGCGTTTACTATAGCAATTAATATACCCATGAAATACTATATCCCATATCTAATCATTAATTTACACAAGTATTTTGGAAATTACTCTATAGGCACTCAATAAGATTAACATGAGTCTTTTCGATACAGGAATATGATGATGGTATAAATGAGGGTATTTGGTAGTTATCAGCCAATAATAAATCAACAATAAAAAAGGCAGTTGTTAATTTTTCACTTAACAACTGCCTTTAAGAAATAAACTTCAGGAAAAAACTTCAGTTTCTTACCACAAATTAGTGTTGTCCGCTTGGATGGAGCGCTTTAGAACCTAAATCCAGGGAAATAAACCGAATGTCTTTTTCCTCGAGATTAACGCTGGTATGTGCGCTTGCGCCACCGTGTTCGTGCACAGTGATTTCATACGTCCCTGGCTTCAGTTCAAATACGCAGGTACCGTTCTTTCCGGTTGTACACGTATTATCACCGACCTTAATTTCCGCACCTTCAATAGGTGTACCAATAGCAATTGCCGTCACCCATAATTTTGCAGGCTTAACCTGATACGCCTGAGCCTTTGTCATACCAATCCCTGCAATCAACGCAACACCCATAAAACCTGCAAATACCTTCTTAAACATAACCCCTCTCTCCTTTCTTCTATAGATTTAACATTATACTAACTTAAAATCTTAATATAAATGCTGTAATGCATCTCCTCTGCCTATTCGGCCCCCCTTCTGTTCCACCCCCTTTCGTCATAGCTCTTATAAATTATCTACTTTGTACTTAATAAATACCCAGTTATTATACATTTTATAATTTCTTCGTCAAGATATAATATTTGTCTCAGATTCATGGAAAGAACTTCTACCTAAATCCTGCAACAAGGCTTCGCCTTGTTGCAGGATTTGGGTTTTACGTTAATTCTTTGATTACAAACATCCCCTCCGGCGGATTCATCAACACTGCCTTAATCCTTTCATGCCAGAGTTCACCAAATTCCTTTATCTCGGCATCGCTCCCCTTGCCGGTCACAGCCAGCGGCATTAAATCGCCCATTTTCGGATTTGCCGGGAGCATGTAATTGCTGTAAGAAATTTCGATCTTTTTATTACGGTCTGTTCTCTCGAATATTACCGTACATACGGCATCTTCATCCGCCTCTTTCGTTTCATCAAAGGAAAGCAAATTGTGCCTGCCATATCTGCCTCCCCCCAGACCTTTAAACCCACTTTCACCAGCAGCGCCCGTAATCAAGGTAACAACCTGCGATATCGGTCCATTCACCTTATTATCAATCCCTCCTTTGAACGTCACCTTTATTTGCCCCCTTACGGGGATTTCGCTTCCGTATAGGCTTTTCAGCGCCAACTGGGTTAATTTATACGCACCGGAAACTGCGGGGCACGAGTGTCCGGCAAGTTTTACGGCGTCGGTATACGTAAACACAAACGCCTCGGTTTTATCCATGGCGCCCAGCGCGATGGCAAGAGGATCTTTAATCTTGATCGGTTCTACGGAACTAAAAAAAGATTTATTAAATTTTGTCTGTTCCATTGATCTCCATTTCTCCTTATATAAAAATTTATCGTGTAAAAAACTTTCGTAACAATTTAGTTTTTTGAAAAAGTAGGGGCGAAGCATTTGCCGTCTTGTG
>CAZBCT010000092.1:0-12549 GCA_964490485.1 uncultured Candidatus Brocadia sp.
AGTGTAGGGGCGAAGCATTTGCTATAATTGGCATACATGCATTCATACCCAAACTAGCAAATGCTTCGCCCCTACTTTTTCAAAAACTAAATTGTTACAAATTTTTTTGTAATTCTGCCTTTGCAAAAGCATCAAAAATTACGTCTGGTAAAATAGTGAAAAATCGATCTCTTTCCCAAGAAAAGCAGATTGTTGTATTTTCTCTCATCTTCATATCTGCATTCTCCCTTTTACTTTATCTCAACACATCCAACGGCAATTTTCTCCGTGAAGATTTTAAGATTATTGTAGAAAATTCCTTTATTAAGGAATGGCAATATCTGCCGCAGGTCTTTACAAAGAATTATTTTTCTATCTCCGGTGAAATGCGCTATCGTCCCCTGGTCACCATTTCATATTTCATTGACTATGCTATCTGGCATCTAAATCCCTTTGGATTTCACATGACAAACATTGTTTTCCATGTCATGAATACGCTACTGTTTTATCTTTTGCTCCGTGCTGTTTTATCCAATAACAAGATTATCTTCCTTTCAATTTTGTTCTTTGTTACGCATCCTGTCCTTGTAGAAACCGTGAACGCCGTTGGCTATCGGGAAGATCTCCTGTGCGCAACTTTTCTCCTCGTTTCGTTTATTTACTTTATAAAATCTGACTCTCTTTTTTACCGGGAAAATAGCCAAACAATCCGAGGCGCCTTTTATTACGGAATCTCTCTCGTTTCCTATCTCTGTGCCCTATTCTCAAAAGAAATGGCAATTACCCTGCCCGTTCTCGTGATGATATTTACGGTGTTTTCTCACCCAAAACCTTGGGTATCCTTTACGAATAAACGGAAGGGAATGTATGCAGGATATCTCGCGATTTCCCTGTTCTATCTCATCATTCGATTTATAGTATTCAGCAACCCTTCACTCAAATCCTCCTATCAACCAGGCGGTTTTTGGGTCAACGCCTTGACCATGATAAAAATTCTGGCATCTTATATCAAACTATCATTCTTTCCACTTCATCTTAATGCAGACTACGCGGTTTCTCTGGTAACACATCCCTGGGAATGGTCGTTTATTCTTGCTATAATCTTCTTAATCTCAATTTTTGTCATATTTACGGTATTATGCAAGACGAGGAATATGTTTGCCGTTTGGATGTCGTGGTTTTTCATCACACTCTTACCCGTCATGAATATCATCCCGATAAACAATATTATGGCCGAGAGGTACCTTTATATTCCGGTAATGGGGTTTTGTGTGGCAAAAGGGATTCTCATTTACCGGATCACCGACCGGACCCTATCTCCACGCGCCATCCCATTGAGACGAATAGTACAACAAGTCCTGATAATCCTCACGATTGGGGGATATAGTTTTATTATTATCTGGAAGAATGGAAATTAGCCAGATTATCTATGAATATTCTGCCATCAAATGATTGGTGGCTTTCACGTGGCAGTGTCCCAGGTACGACCCTTCGATATCTTCCGGTATCGTTAACAGATACCGGTACTTTTCTCCTGGAAATACAGGGACATACGGCAGGTTTGGTACGCCATCATACGCCGGTATAAATCCAATCCGTGGAAATGGATAGTGTGTGGAGCACTATGAATACCGGAATGTGCGCTATCTCATAAAATCCCGCTTTATGCAATCGGTGGTTTATTGAATACCGACTCACGCACAAGTATCTCTTGTTTTACCTTGTTGAAGATTTCTTGTAACTGTGCTTCGTCTGGAATGTACTGAATCTTTACACTTTCCATCATTTCGAAACCACATTCTTTTAATATGTCTTCCACATGGCCAACAGCTTGACCTCCCCACCCATAGGAACCAAAAGCCAGCCCGATTCTGTTCTTGGGAGACAAACCTTTTAGATAGGTTAAAAAACCCGCTACGGTCGGAAGCATATTGCTATTTAACGTGGGAGAACCGACGCAAACAAATCGGGTAGTCAATACATCGGCAATAATATCCGAAATATGGCTATGCCCGATATTGCTCATTTTTACGGGAATTCCATGAGATTCAAAAACCTCCTGGAGAACGTCGGCAATCTTTTCCGTAGACTTCCACATAGTATCATAAATTATCAAACACTTATTATCCACCTGATTGGAAGCCCATTTCTTATATTCTTCTACAATAGTCTTAATATGTGAACGCCAGACAACCCCATGACTCGGAGCAATCATGTCAATCTTTAATGGAGCAACAGCATCCATGGCTTTTTGAACCTGGCTCGAATAAGGCAAAACAATATTTGCATAATATTTCTCAGCCTCATCGATAACGATACCAAGAGGATATTCATCATCAAATCTTTCAGAAGAGGCGATATGCTGCCCGAAAGCGTCGTTTGAAAAGAGAATACCATCTTCTACCAGATAACTCATCATGTTGTCTGGCCAGTGTACCAACGGAGTAAGAACAAATTTGATATTTTTCTTACCAAGAGTGATGGTTTCATCAGATTTGACAACTTTAACATTCCAGTCTTTCCTCTTGTAATGAGCCAGCAATCCTTTCTGCCCAAGCGGGGAGGTAATAATGGTGGCATTTTTCGCAGTTTTTGTGAGGAGCGGCAGACTGCCTGAATGGTCCATCTCTACGTGATTTGAAATAATGTAATGAATATCCGCAGGGTCTATGAGAGATGATACCCTCTTCATCATTTTGTCATAAAGGTATGGTCTTACACTGTCAATTAAGGTAATTTTTTCATCAATGATCAGATACGCATTATACGTTGAACCTCGTTGAGTCGAATACCCATGGAAATTCCTCAATTCCCAGTCAATTTCTCCAACCCAATAAACTCCTTCTTTTAGTTTAATTGGATTCATACATTTTCCTCCAGTAACTTAAAAAACCCAAAATGCGGCATATTATGATTTTTGCTGTAGTACCTCATAAACGAGCAGCAAGAAATGTAGATACTAGCAAATCCTGGCATGAATAGAAAGTAAATTAAACGTACCAGATGCTTTCAGTTAGGCAGGTATCAAATGGCAGGAAAAGGAAGTGGACACTGGAATATCTGAATTATACATTTGATTGTTTTTAAATTCCCTCCTTCTCCGGAATAATTCGTCATGTCTGTTATTCCCGATGTTCATTTTGAGGCTGTTAAAGAGGTATTCGGACGACTCTGTACTTTGGATATTGCTGTCCACAAGACTCTTCTCTATCCATTTGTAAGTAATGCCTCAGCAATACGCACATCTTCAGGTGTGGTAATTTTAATATTGTCATCTGCGCCCGGCACGATTTCTACCCTACAACCGGCCTCTTCCGCCATTTCCGCATCGTCTGTAAATTCCCTGTCTGTAGTTTTAAATTGGTTGAAGACCTTTAGGATAAGCTCCCTTTTGAATCCCTGAGGGGTTTGTGCCATCCACAGGTTATTTCTTGGGATGGTTCGCTGGATGCACAAATTATCTCCTGCCTCTTTAACCGTGGCCTTCATAGGTGCAGCAAGGATAGCAGCATGAGATTCTTTTGCCTTGTTTATCACTGCCTCGATATGCTCTTTTCTTACGAGCGGTCTTACAATATCATGAATCAGTACGATTTCAACATCAGTTCCGGTCTGGCAAAGTCCGTTATAGACGCTATCCTGACGCCTTTTGCCCCCGGGAACAATTTTTTTAACCTTGTGAGCATCCAGGGTATCCTGCCATTGGTCGCGAAGGAATTGTATTTCTGTCTGACCAGCGACAAAGATGATTTCGTGAATCGTTTCGATTTGAGAAAAACGCTCAATGGTATAAAGAAAGATCGGTTTACCACGAATTTGCAGGAAGGGTTTTTTGACAGCCCCCCCCATACGTAATCCTAGTCCCGCCCCGACTAATACAACAGACACTTTCATTTTAAATCTGGTAGTAATGCATCACAAAGACGCGAATCATGCAAAGCTTTAAGACCCTTTGCCTTATGGATTGAACCACCCTAGACCCTTTCGTAGGGATAAAAGAGTTTTTTGTATTCATCTTGTGCAAAGCGGTCCGTCATCCCGGCAATATAGTCACACACTGCCTGATAAAGACCCGCTTCTTCTATCCATTTTTGATATTCAATGGGAAGTTGTTTGGGGTTTTTAATAAACGCGACAAAAAGTTCTTCCAGGAATCGCTTTGCCTTGTCAGCCATGCGGATTACCCGATAGTGCTGATAAACATTTTTAAAAAGAAATTCCTGAAGGGTTTTTTTCTGCTCAGATAAGCTGGAGGAAAAAGACACGATCAGGCCAGGATATTCTCTAACGTCCTGTACCGTTTTGATACCTTCTCGCTTAATCCTGGACATCGTGTTTTCAATCAGATCGGTGACTTCAAGATTTATTAAGGTCTTGATCGTCTGAGCAATGACTATGTCGGGATCATAAATTGCGTATTTTTGTTTCACTTTTTTTTGTGTCTCCCGCCACAAATCAACGATTTGCAACTCATCGTCAGTGATAATACCCGCCTTCAGGCTGTCATCCAGATCGTGGTTGTCATAGGCAATGGAATCCGCTTTATCTACGATTTGCGCTTCCAGCAGGGGTTGCTCGTTTGTCCTATACTCGGTTGTCACCGATGTATTGTTGTAAGGAGACTTATGTTTAACTATGGATTCCTTGAGCTCCCATGACAAATTCAGCCCAGGAAAGTCGGGATATTTGCGCTCAAGGATATCAACCACTCGCAGGCCGTGGAGATTGTGCTCAAATCCTCCGTGTCCTTTCATGAGTTTTTTTAAAACATCTTCGCCCGAATGCCCAAAGGGCGTATGTCCCAAATCATGTGCAAGGGAAATGGCTTCTGCAATATCCTCGTTAAGATTCAGTACTCGCGAAATACTTCGTGCGATTTGCGAAACCTCCATCGTATGGGTCAATCGGGTCCGGTAATAATCCCCTTCATGATTCACAAAAACCTGGGTTTTATATTCAAGTCGCCGGAAGGCTGTGGAATGAATAATGCGATCCCGGTCTCTCTGATAAACACTGCGGTATTGATGCTCCTCTTCGGGATATTTTCTGCCCCTGGAATCCTTGCTTTTCATAGCATAGGAGGCAAGCTCCCGGTCTTCTCTCGACTCTATTTCCTTACGTGTCATCATGGAGAGGGATAATTATAGGTGTTTTTTTAATTCTTTATAGAGATCTTCCAGGGATTGGGGAATAACTTTTACCTCTGAAATGACAGGCATAAAGTTCGTGTCGCCATTCCAGCGCGGCACAATATGGAGATGGAAATGACCAACAAGCCCTGCCCCGGCAGATTTGCCTAAATTAACACCGAGGTTAAAACCCTCCGGTTTCATTATGGTCGTAAGAAGTTCCTTCATGTTTCTTGTCAGTTTCATAATTTCCAGCATTTCATGATCGGTAAGGTCAGAAATATCCGGCTTGTGTCTATTGGGCGCAATCATGAGATGACCGCTGCTATAGGGATATTTGTTAAGGATGCAAAAGCACTCTTTCTCACGAACTACAATGAGATGTTTTTCATCCTGCTTATCCTGAAATGAGTTGCAAAGGAAACAACCATTTTCCTTCGGGTGTTCCTGAATATAGGCAATACGCCACGGCGCCCAGAGATTTTTCATAGATTATCACTCGCTCATGTTTTCGAAAAGATACAGCCCACCAAAATGGCCTCTTACGATCCACATCCCGTACATGAAGATGCAGTGCAACTTCCACAACCACCAGAATCGCTGCTGGAAGCAACGCCTCCGCCACTTTTTACGGACATTCCAAATACAGAAAATATCTTTTGGACATTCTCGCTTTGGCAGGATGGACAAAATAACTTTTTCCGTTCTGAGGCGCTCCGGAAATATTCGTCAAATTTCGTATTGCACTGATTACATTGGAAATCATATATTGGCATGGTGAATACTCCGATACCGATAAAATTTCATTTGTGTCCCAAATAAAACCGAAGCATGTCTTTCCAGGTCACAATTCCCACAATATCACCCTGAGAAGAAATAACGGGGAGGCACGATATATTTTTTTCCAGCAGGAGGTCTGCAGCAGCTTCTATGCTCGTCTCTGGATATACAGTAACAGGATTTCGAGTCATAATCTGATGCGCTCTCTTCTTCAAAGTATCTAAGTCACGGGTTGTCTCAACAATTTTTCCTAAGAAAGGACTTGCCGCTTTCAGAAAATCGCGATCAGATATTACCCCGACAGGTTTTCGGTTGTCCACAACCACCAGATGATGGAACTTCACGTGCTGAAAAATCATACGGATTGTCAGGAGGGTATCGTCCATCTCTACGGTAACTACTTTCCGGGTCATAATCGAGGACACTGACAATCAGATGCTCCTTATTTCCCCACGAATTACATCAAAGCGCTTTAATTTATAGATCGCTATGGCAAATAACTCATGGGATTCACAGGCTTATCTTTTACGTAAACCTTAAAATTCACCCCTTGTGATTTACCGGAACTCGTTGAATTAAAATTTGCAATGGGTTGGCCCATCTCTACGTAAGCGCCTTCTCCCACCACCGGACTACAACAAGATTCGTATATGGTGCGTATCCCCCCCTCATGCTTAATTACAAGGACAGACACGCCACCTTCTACGTCAGAAACTGCCTCAACGGTGCCCTTCTTGACGGCAACAACCTTTTGCCCTGGCTGGGGCAGTATAGAGATACCGGAATTTTTAATCCCATTTCTCACTTCGCCAAATTGCGATATAATTTGCCCTTTTACTGGCCAGATAAAACCCCGGGGAGAAACCTTGCTGGTAACATCTCTTGCTGGAACGTAACTTGAGCGGGATACGAATGAAGGAGATATCTGTGGTTTTCCAGAAACGGGGATAATAAGCTTCTGCCCTACTTTCAAGTCTTTTGTATTTTTGATATGATTGGCAGCCAAAATTGCATTTACGGATACGCCATAATTTTTTGATATACGCCACAGGGTATCACCTTTCTTCACAACATAATAGGTTGCCTTCTCACTTTGAATCGGAGGTTGATACGTCGTGCTGGATTGTTGATCTTTAATAGACTTCATTTCGCTTTCCAGAGGTGTTGGCACCTTTGGCTTTTTAGGTTGCAAAGCACAGCCCTCTGCAAGAATCGATAAAACAACAATAAATATCCCTTTAAAAATAAAATTTATTGAAAAATAGTTTTTCATACTATTCTGACACCTTGCTCACATAAATTACCATACCTAAAGAATGCTCCTGTTACATAATTGAACTGGTCTTTTACGTAATTGAATGCAATTTTATCAACGCTTATGAGCAAATTCAAGTGAGAATAGTTGATGTTTTATACGAACGCCCCCGATCTCTTTTTCCGGGAGACTTTGTTGTTGTTTTGTACTATCCAGTTGGTTTTGTATTTTTGCCAATACTTTTTACTGTTGAAAAATACCGTTTTTATAACAATCAGCCATCTCTGAAAACGAAAAAGGCAACTCATTTGAGTTGCCTTTTCGTCTATCCTTACACCTATTGCCGGATTTTACATCTGGCTCATAGGTTTAGTGCTTGTGATGGCATTCACACTTGCAATCTTTACCCTCTTTTGCGGTGTGTCCGCACTTGTCACACTTTGCTTCATTTGCCATAGCGCTGCCAACAAATGTCGCACTTACTGCACCAACACCAACCACCAATGCACCAACAACCAAAAGGCTATAACCAAACTTCTTCAACATTTCCTTCTCCTCCTTAAGTTAGAGAATATTGAGCCAAGCCGCTGAGAACACTCCCAGAATCTCCGGTTTGTCTCTTCATACGTATAATATGTTATATAAATGACATATTTGCAACAAAATTGTCCCTGTATCATTTAAAATGATGTATGTTTTTGCATACACTCAGAATCCACCAGACAATGAGACCATTTATACATTAAGTTCTATAAAATCGATATATTGCCTATCATAAACACCTAATCCATTTTTCCCGGCGGTGGCAATATGTTTGGCCTTTTGAAACACCGATGGATAGCTGTTTTCTTTGCGTTTTTTCTCAATGATTTCGAGTCCTATTCTGTCAATAGCTACCGGATCTGTTCCAAAAAAGAGCCGTTCCTCATTCCATATGGTCCATGTCTTCATACTCGCAGGACCACCATCAAAACAAGCCTGCAATGCGTCAACAATGTGCAAACGCACCTTTTCTCTGAGCGCCGGATGTGCACAGACTTCTGCTGATGCCGGGTCGCAGAAGTAGGGTGACGGATGGAATCTGGGGGTATTATTAATGGCGCCGAATGCCAGATTTTTAAGGCATAACGTTACCCCTGCAATTCCATGATCCTTCATAACCGGCACATTAATAATAGCCGTAACGTGCTGGGTAACAATCGTACTGAAGAGCGACCGCGCCCCATCATCCTGACGCAAAGAGAAGTCGTCATCGAGTGATTCATAATATATCTTTTTGTCATATCCGGCAGTAGGTTCTGTGCCATAACAACGGACACCGCTGTTTCCCTGATTTAAAGGGAAACCAGCGGTAATCAGATGGTAGCTAAAACGGTCCCATATAATAATATTATTTTCCTTTACCCCGGCAGCTACGAGGCCGCGGATGATTGCATTGACAACCTCAGGTCGTGTTGAAAGTTTTATTCCGCCAATTGGATTTATTTTTATACCTACAATATCTTCCGGAGTAAAAAACGTTCGCCATGCCTCTGCAACCGTTTTTTTCCCGGTAAGAGAGAACATCCCCTCCTCCATCATCCGTTGGACAATCTCTGTTCCGGGTTTTCCACTACTCACGATCCCGCGGCTTTTTATCGCAACGACCTTACTTTTCCCAGCGGGAGCAGGTTGCATATCGGACCCAATTGCCCATTGCAAGCCATCAAACCCACCAATACCTGCCCCAAACCCGACCATGCCAAGGGCCGAATGTTTCAAAAAATTTCTGCGTGAAAGATTGTTGTCTTTTGTATCCATTACCTTTCCTCCTAAAAAATTAATCCTTCAGGATTGCACGTTGATTTTAGCTTAAAAAAGTCTCCTGTCAAAATGTTTACGCCTGCAACGAACCTTGTCGGTTTCGTAACAATTTAGTTTTTTGAAAAACAATCTCCATGTATCATTGATATTACGGATAGGGGTAGGTTTCAAATCTGCCCCTACATGGCGACGGTATACCATTATCGTTATCGAAGTTTTTCAAAGTCTTTCGTGCCTTCAGCCTCTCTAACCAAGTATAAAACCGTTTCATCATGTTTCAAAATTACCAAACACAATTGGAACAATTAAAAGACATTATACGCCTTGATACGCATAACTCCTTGCCAATGTCTCAAAGCCCATATTTACCATTACCGCATCATGCGGCATTAAAACATATTTCCAGGGTTTCCCTCCATTGTGGGTGGTAAAATCAGTAGCATACTTACAATACTCTAGGGCTGCCTGGGCTTTTTCCTGAACATCTGCCGATTCAATATCTATCTCTTTCTTCGTTTCTATAAGATAAATAGCATTTTTCGTTTCCACCACAAAATCAGGGATGTATCGCCTTGAATTGTGCTTCCAGTATATGTGGAATTGATTGAATGCAGGTCTTAGCCATTTAAGAACTACTCTGTCCTGCTCTAAAATGACCGCAAAATCCTTTTCTGTCTTGGAAGCAAATTTATACAAATTGTGGTATGCCTTGCTGAAACCGTTGAATACCTTATTGGGAATGGCGTTGGTTGGAGTGATTGTCTCGGCAAAATGATGGATACTGTCTTTCGTATATTTTGAAAAATTGTGTTCTTCAATCCTTGTAAAAGGCTTTACCACGGGTTTTTCATAGCTTGGAGCTTCACAGTAAAAATGTTGTATCATCTGTGAATAAATATACCGCCCAATCTCTCTCTTATTATATTGGACGACATTCATCAATTTATCGTCATCAAGGTACGTCCTGAATTTCTCAATTGCCTGACCAGTCATTTTAAAAAGAAATTCGGACTGTCCGTCATAATCTATTTCAGGGTAATTCATGAGTTCATTCACAATGATATTCTCTGGACTGTCATGTATACCCCTGCCCTTTCCGCTTATAATATCAATACTGTTTTCCTGTTCACGAAGCTTTTTTACCAAAATTTCTTCTGATACCGGTTGGTAGTTGAGATTTCTGGTATCAAGGTCAAAATCCTTAAAACCCGACCTTACTTCATTACTTTGTTGAATTATAATTCTAGGAATTTCTATAATGTTTTGCACAAAATCATGCACTACCGTTTCATAGGCTGCCTCAACTTCCCTTATCATTTCTGCGGCAAATAAACTTTTCTGTGGTGAACCGAAGATATGTTGTTTAATCTTTTCTACCGCTATTTGCTTGATTTCTGACTTGGTCAATTCATTGACGTTCGTCACCGCATTATTGAGTTCCGGAAGTGTTGAAAGGATAGTCTTTCTGAGCTCTAAATTCATCTGTGCCTTTTGCTGGCTTTCAGGTTCGGCAATAAGTTTAATCCTTTGTTGCTCTTCCTCAAATTTTTGTTCAATGTTTGAAATGGAGGTAATTACCTCTTTTTGCCCAACAATTTCCCGTGGATCAATTTCGATAATATTTTGCCTTTTGATAATAGAATCAGGTTGATTGGCTGCGTCAATTATTTCCTGAAATTTATCATGGGCTACGATGGTAAGTTTATCCACTTTATCAACACCTGTTCTTTTCCCATACGGCAAGCGCAAACCCCTGCCGATAGTTTGTTCTCTCAAAGTCATGGATGTAGCCGTTCGTAAGGGAATAATCGTAAAAAGGTTGGTTACATCCCAGCCTTCTTTCAGCATATTCACATGGATTACGATTTCTATTTTATTATCAGGACTTTCCAATGAAATGAGCTTTTCAATATTTTCTTCTTTTTCTTCCCCTGATTGGTTCGAGTGTATCTCCATCACCTTATCGGCATAGTAACCCTCAAAGAATGCCTTTGAAATGACCAACTGCTTTAATTTGCCGGCATGTGTTGTATCCTGGGCGACAACCAGTACAAAAGGCTTTACAGGCTTTACTCTATTATCACGCGCATAGATATCCAAAGCCACTTTCGTGTCTTCATGAATACGAATGCCGTCTTCCAGCTTTATCCTGTCCAGTTCATCAGCGGAATATTGGGAAGGGTCAAAGTCTTTGCGGGTAGCCACTGCCGGCTCCTTCACAAAACCGTCCTGGATAGCCTTCGCTAATGCATATTCATACACGACATTTTTAAACTTAATAGCTCCCCCGCTTCGTTCTACTTGTGGAGTCGCGGTAAGTTCCAAACCCAGAATCGGGTTTAATTCATTAATAACCTGCATGCCCCTGTCTGCGCGGTAGTGATGAGATTCATCCATCAATAAAACCAGATCATCAAGGTTGGAAAGGTAATTGAAATAAGAATCGCCTACATATTCTGAAAGCCTTTTGATACGGGGAAGTTTACCGCCTTTTGTTTCGGCGTTTATCTTGGAAATATTAAATACGTTAATATGTACCTCTGATTTAAAAATGTCTGTTTTGTAAGTGGTATTATAGGTATCTCCGGTAATAATGCGTGGTTGTTTGTGAACAAATTCACCGATACCCTGAAATACATATTTTGGACTGGTGGAATTGGAGAAATCTTCAATCAACTTGTTATAAATGGTAATATTGGGCGCCAGAATAAAAAAGTTTTTAATGCCTTTTGACAGATATAGGTAAACGACAAACGCCCCCATCAGTCGGGTCTTGCCAACCCCTGTAGCCAGCGAAAAACAGATTGACGGGAAATTTCTCTCAAAGTCAATGCAGGTAGGATAGGCGCTTTTAACTTTCTCAAGCGCTGCGACCAGATCGCCATTTTTCTGAAGGGTCAATTTATCTGCAAGCTCTGCCAGTATATTCAGGCTATCAGCCTGTGGCGGACGAAGGCTTAAACGGTTTTTTATGGTATTTGCTATGCGATTCAATTTTTGTCCTTAGGCAACACTAGTATCAAAAATATCTTCTTTCAGTAAACGGCTTCCATGCAATACAGTAACGATCATTACTTTATCTTTTGCTTCGTCATACCGGTAAATTATCCGATAATTGCCCATAATCAATTCCCGATACAGCGTATTTGGGAGCTCCGGTAAAAAACGCCCCGAATTTGGGAATAGTTGCAGTCTTTCTGTGGATTTAAAGATATTTTGGATAGTATATTGTGCGTATAAAATGGAATCTCTTGCTATATAGTCATAAATACCTTCTAAATCTGATATGGCTCGTTCAGACCAGATTACTGTTGCCATTTCTTCGATAACCTTTTCATTGCTTCTTCATGGGAAAATGTTCGCCCTTCGGCTATATCTTTTTCACCCATCTCAATTTTTTGAAGCATATAAATACGATACATAACGTCTTCCACATCCACCTTTTCAGGTAACTCCTTTATCAGTTCTTCCAATTTTGATTTAATAATCTGCATTCCATAACCCCCCTATTTTTATTAAAAAAAGTAACTCTTGATCACTTGCACATCACGGCACTATAGGCTAATCTTTCGATAGTCTGCTCTTATCACCGTAGCGGTAGGA
>CAZBCT010000093.1:0-12468 GCA_964490485.1 uncultured Candidatus Brocadia sp.
ACTTTCCCATACCGTAACAAATAATCAATATGCCAGCGCATCTTCTTTTCTTGCCGTAAATGCCTTTCAATCCTGCGTCCAAGGCTGTTTTGTGCACTTCCCACATAGACATAAAAACCTGCCGGAAAATCAAAGGTACCCAAGCGTCCGATCTCGAGAGAAGACCTTTTAAGGAGTTGAACAATGAGGCAATAAACCCCCCTCTTTGAAGCACGAGCTATTTCCATCGCCACAGATGCATTTTGAACGTCGTGTTCACTATTCCTGTCACGGAGCTCTTTTCAGTGTTGTTTCGGTATAAATATTCACAAGGATAGTATAAAAAATTCTCTTCTAAATGAAAAGTGGATATTTTTCATGGCTCTCTAAAAAGCTAAAAATGAGTTACAAATCATTATGCATAAGAAGCAATTATCCTTGACAACGATGATGTCCTTTGCTAAGATTCGCTGGTTAATAAGTTATAATTTATTGTGAAACATTACGTTATGATTCCAGAGCATTTAAAATATACGACAAACCATGAATGGTTCTTTTGGGATAAGAAAGCAGTCACTATTGGTCTATCAAAATTTATCGTTGACGAACTCGATGACCTCTTGTTTCTTGATCTCCCGAAGGTAGGAGATGAAATCCTTTCGGGAATTTCCTTTGGAGAACTAGAGGCATTCGATAAGCTGATTGATATTACATCGCCCATGGCTGGCGAGATTATAGCAGTAAACGAACGCCTTTACGAAAATCTGAATATCTTAAGTAGCGACCCATACCATCATGGCTGGTTAGTAAAGTTTGTAACGACCGAGACACATCTTCTGAATGAATTATTGGACGCTAAGGAATATAAAACGCATCTGAGTAAATTGCAATTTACTGCGGCACCACGCCAGCGAAAGAGATACGCCAAAAGCATAAAAAAGAAGCGGCGGAAGTAATATTTATGAATTTCACACAGACCCGCAGACTCGTTATTTTAACTGAGGGAAGGCTCGATCTCTTTAGTGCAAAAACCGCCGTCAGCGTCATTCGTTACCGCAAAGAGGATGTGGTTGCGCTCATAGACCGTGTTAATGCAGGGAAGGATCCCGAGTCAATTATCGGTATCGGAAAAGGAATTCCCATAGTTCCTACGATCGGAGATGCCCTTCACCTTAAACCCAATGCCCTCCTCATAGGCATTGCGCCGCCCGGTGGCATGCTTCCAGCCGAATGGCGTAAACATATAGCCGATGCATTAAAAAACGGACTCCATATCATCAGCGGACTCCATTGCCACTTAAACGATGACCGTGAATTTCGTCAGCTTGCGAACGAACACCATGGGGAAATCTGGGATGTCCGCAAACCTTCAGAAGATATTCCTTTGGGCACGGGAAAAGCAAAAAATACCAGGACTCTCCGTATACTTACCGTAGGCTCTGATTGTAATATTGGAAAGATGGTGACTTCAATTGAAATTACCAATGCCGCCAGAAATCGGGGTATTAACGCCTGCTTTGTTGCTACAGGACAAACAGGCATTATGATTGCTGGCAGTGGAATCGCCGTGGACCATGTCATTTCTGACTTCATTTCCGGAGCGGCGGAAAAACTGGTGCTTGACCGCGCCCAGTATCAACTCTTAAGCATCGAAGGGCAAGGAACAATCATCCATCCGGCATATTCCGGCGTTACCCTCGGGCTGTTACATGGCGCAGCTCCCCAGGGACTCATCTTGTGCCATCAGCCCACACGAAAGACACTTCGCCATTTCAATGATTTTCCCATTTTACCTCTTTCTTACCTGATCGATCTTTATGAAAAATTGGCACAGCCCGTTTATCCATGCAGGGTGCTGGGCATTTCACTCAATTGCTTCGGCATGACGGACCGTGATGCCTTACAAGAGATTCAAAGGATAGAGCAGGAAACAAAACTTCCTGTCACTGACCCCATTAAGTTTGGCGTTAGCAAATTTATGGATAGCATCCAAGCCCTTTTACCATGAATCTCTCTTATTACCCTCTCGATTTGAAACTGAAGCACACCTTCCAGATTGCCAGAGAAACCCGTGATATTCAAAAGAATGTTGTAGTCCTGTTAAAAGATACAGACGGAGTTGTTGGTGTTGGAGAAGCAGCGCCAACCCGCTTTTTTGGAGAAGATGTAGAGAGTGCTACCAGGGTGTTCGATCAATCTGTTGACCTTTTGGAACATGCCAACCCCTTTTATCTGGAAGACACAGACCTCCTCTTCAAAAACAGATTTCCTGGCGGTGCAGCCGCCCGCGCGGCAATAGATATTGCCCTTTACGACATGATTGGCAAAAAACTTAAAATCCCTCTTTTTCAGCTTTTGGGATTAAAGCAACCCACTACAAAAGTAACGTCATTTACTATAGGAATCGACACCCTGGAAAAGATGTGCAAAAAGGTTGATGAGGCAAAGGATTTTCCCATCCTTAAGATCAAGGTAGGTTTTAAAGAAGACATCGAGACACTAAGAGAATTGCGCAAAATCACCAAGGCCGTCTTTCGCGTTGACGTCAATACCGGATGGAATCTGGACGAGGCAATAAAGAAGCTGGATATTATGGAAGGACTTGGGGTTGAACTCGTGGAGCAACCATTTCCCGTCGGCAGTATTGATGTGCTGAGGAAAGTTAGACGTCATGCAAAAATTCCTGTCTTTGTTGATGAAGATATAAGAGATTCGAAAGATATACCCGCATTTTCTGGTGCAGTGGACGGAATTAATATCAAACTCATGAAATGTGGTGGGATTCGTGAGGCGATTCGGATGATTCACACAGCTCGTGCCCATGGGCTCAAAATAATGATTGGCTGCAATATCGAAAGCTCAGTAAGTATTACCGCGGCTGCCCATTTGACGCCGTTGGTTGACTATATCGATCTTGACGGGCACCTCCTCGTTGCTAACGATCCGTACATGGGAGTAACGGTCGATAAGGGAAGATTGTCATTACCGGTGAGTGAAGGATTAGGAGTGTCGTTACGCAACGACGAGAACTTGTCGTCTTCGCAAGATTGGTGCAGACAACCGTTTGCTCGTAATTAAAAAATACAATACGCGTTCTGGAAAGAGGGGATATGACAGATAAAACACTTACCCAGGAAATACTAACCCATGCCAGAGGAATGCATGATTATGTTGTCAGGATGCGGAGGGATTTTCACAAACATCCTGAGACTGGTTTTGGCGAAATCCGCACCTCCGGTGTTATTGCTGAAGAATTGAAACGGCTGGGATTTCAGGTGCAAACAGAAATCGCAAAGACAGGAGTTCTTGGGACTCTTCAGGTTGATGGGGCATCAAGTACCGTTGCCTTCCGTGCCGATATGGACGCCTTGCCGATAACGGAGGAAACCGATCTCGAATTCAAATCCCAAAACGAAGGGGTATCCCATGCCTGCGGGCACGATGCAAACATGGCAATGCTCTTGGGTGCAGCCAAACTCATGGTACAGTTGAAGGACAAATTGAAACGGCAGGTGAAATTCATCTTTCAGCCTTGCGAAGAACAACACCCGGGTGGAGCAAAACTCATGGTTGAGCAGGGAATCCTAAAGGATGTAGACGAAATCTATGGAGTGCATATCGACCCGAATATCCCATCCGGCACCTTTGGTTTGCGGGCAGGAGCCACGATGGCAGCGACAGACCGCATCGTCATTACCATCATAGGGAAGGGCGGCCATGCCTCCACTCCACACTTGTGTGTCGATCCTATTGTTACCGCAGCCGAGGTAATATTAGCAATTCAGACCATTGTGTCACGCAAGGTGAATCCCCTGTCCCCCTGCGTCGTCTCTTTATGCCAAATCTCTGGTGGAACAACCTTCAACGTTATCCCGGACAAGGTCAGGATTATCGGTACGGTAAGAACCCTTGCCAAGGAACTGAGATACAAGATGCCGATCCTGATAGAAGAGGCCATTCGGGGAAGTACTTCACGCAACAATGCCACATACCAATTTGAATATCTCAAGGGTCATCCACCGCTTCATAACCCGCAGCAGCAAGTGGATTTCATACAGAACAAAATTATTGAACTCTTTGGCAATAAATCAGTGGAGCACATAGATCCCAAAATGGGGGGAGAGGATTTTTCCTATTACTTGGAAAAAATAAAGGGGGCCTATGTTTTTTTAGGTTCGGGAAACATTGAAAAAGGCGCCAGCCAACCGTTACACAGCTCACGGTTTTTCTTGGATGAAGACGTGCTTTACATGGGTCCAGCCCTGTTCGCTTATATTGCTTGTTGCTCATAATTGGCTATAGGAAAAATTGAGTCATCGTGTAGTCGTGTGGGTCATGCTATATCTCCTTGAGCATGCAGGTAAGGATTTTTAGTCAGAGATATTCCTCATCATGTAACCCGTAAGCCCTTCTTTGGATCACTCGAATCTTATTGTTCAACCCTTCGACACAACCTAATGAAACTTTATTCTCAGGTCTGCTATAGGCAGCGATGCCGTCCCAGTGTCGCTCTATCATCGCAGCACATTTCTCATAGGGTTCCAGTCTTTGCCATTTTAGAGATTCCTTCCAGTTGTCGAAGAACTGTCGTGCCAACCTTCCGTCTTGCAGCTCCAGAGCTGCCCAAGGGATTCTCTTAAAACATACGCTGTATTAAGCCGTTTATTAGCCCCCAGCAGTTTCTTTCATGCCGTGAGATCGTCAAGCGTGAGGTTTTCACGGTTCGACAAAAGCGTATACTTCTGTCCCTTGATGTATGATCGATCTTTCCCAGAAAGACGCCCGTATTCCATCTTCCGTATCTCGTCCAACGCATCTCCCAGTACCTCATAACATGAAACTCGTCGTACAGGATTGCCGCCTGAGGAACATTCTTTCTCGTTGATTTCTCAAAGGCTTTCCACATGTCCATTACCGTAATCTCAATCTTCTTGCTCTTCTTCGGTCACAATGAATGGTAAAATAGATCAAGACTTGCCTCTGAACGATTCGCGCCACCAAACCAGATCGGCTTCCCTCTTTCCAGATCGCTGACCACGATTCGGTAGGTATGCCCTTTCCGCAGAGATATTTCGTCTATCCCGATCGTCCTGGGCGCTGCAACAGGATTGCGCCGTAACTGCTCCTGCAGGTACTCCTTTTCCAACGCCTTTACCGTGTGCCAATCCAGTTTCAACTCTTTTGCTACATCTTTGACCGTCATGGCTCGGCACTTCCGGCCTACAGAGTAGGCAAATCGCTTCGTGTAAAAAGGATTGTTCGCCAGCCAGGACAGTTTCTCTCGTTTCACGGTACCGCACTTCTTGCACTTAACTCTCCGTACCTCCGCCTCCAGGTATATCCTGGCATCCCCGCAGGATAAATCCCGTGTCTGCTGCACTTTCTTGTCGTAGTGGCTCCGATGTGCCGTGCCACAACATCCGCAGACCGTTTTTTTTGGATCCTCGTAAGCCGGATAACCCGAACGCGTGGATCTCCAAATCTCCCCTGTATATCAGATTGCGGGCGAAACCGCTCCGGTACTTTTCAAAAAAAGTGCGTTTTCGTTTAGACCCTATTTAGTGTCAATTTGAGGGTGAAGGGCAGCGCAATGCCGTCTGAGAAATGTCATCTATGAAAAAGCATGTCAACAGATTTCAAACCAGAAATTACCGCGGGGATTTTGCAAATACACAGATTTTTATACATGACGATACCGTGATTTGGGAAGGATTTTTATGAGAATTATGCCTAAAACAAAGCCCCCGATATGCGCCCACCATGCAACTCCGCCTCCATGTGCCGAGGAAATAGCTGCCACGCTGCTGAAAAACTGAATAAGGAACCAAAAACCTAACACAAAGATGGCAGGCAACTCAATGATCTGCCAGATAATAAACAGGGGGATGATGACCTGCACCCGTGCCCTTGGGAAAGTGACCATATAAGCGCCTAAGACACCTGCAATTGCCCCGCTTGCTCCCACGCAGGGAATCCCTGATTGACTATTAAAATATACATGGACACTGGCAGCGCCAACCCCGCAGATGAAATAGAACAGAATGAACCGGATACGTCCAAGCCTGTCCTCGATATTATCCCCAAAAATCCACAAATACCACATATTTCCTATCAGATGAAGGAATCCACCGTGAAGAAACATATAACTCAGAAAGGGGAAATAGGTATTGACAAACGTGGCGTCAGGAATGTCGGAAGAGTAAGCTACTTTTATGGGAACGACACCAAATTGAAACAGGAAAGAATCGAGCTGGGCACCTAATGAAAGCTCAATGAGGAAAACCAGGACGTTGGCGAGAATTATGCCAACGGTGACAAAGGGAAACGTTCCCGACTGGTTTCGGTCGCGGATCGGTATCATTTAGCCCTGCACCAGATTGAGGAATAAAGAAGATCACCATCGGGCGGTCTTCGCAAGTAATTTATAGTAGGGAAAATTTCTACCAGGACATTCTGTTTCTCTGAAATGCCGGTGCATGATAATGTTTTCGGAAGGAATACGGCATCGCTCCTGAAGATAGTCTACTAATGCCGAAAGCGATGCCATTTGGGCTGCAGTTGGATATGAACCATTGAAGTTTCCAACCAGGCATATCCCAATGCCATAATGGTTGTATTCTTGCACACCAGCATGGGCACCATCTATCTGCTTTACCCAACGATTGCCAATCTCAACCTGCCCGTCACCAGAGCCATTACCATTTCCTATAACAAAATGATATCCCAAACCATTCTCCCACCCCCTCTTCACCCGGTGAAATCTGTCGAATTCAGCGGCACAACCAGACGCTGAGGCGCTATGATGTATGACGATATACTTCCAGTCCCGTACAGAATAACGATTCAACTGACTTTCTATGTAGGGTACTTTATGAGGAATTTCTTTTTTCGGCGGTCTCACGGGTATTGATGTTATTGGTTTAAAAGCGGGCGGCGTACTGCAACCGGAAAAATACATAATAGCAAGAAGAGACAGGCAAATAGAAATTTTTCCCGTAAATCGCATGCAGTATCTCCCGAAATAAGAATTATACCTCTCTTACCCATCGAACATGGTTTAACCATGTGTGTGAGTGTGTGGGAAGTATATCATAAGTGCATTTGTTGTCAATCAACAAATTTAATTTGTTGAGAATTACCAACAAGAGGCGATCCTGCCAGAAATACAAATTCTTACCACCTTAAAGAAAGCCGATGTGCAGAGATGTCAGGACTACGTCAAATACAAGTACTTCCAGATAAAAAAAAGGAAAATAAACTGTCTTTTTCAAAATGGTTCTTCTATACTATTTTCATGAACCATGAAGAGACAAGAAAAAATACGGCAAACAGAGAATATCACCACGATATTCAAGTAAGACCCACCAACCGCAGGGTGACGTCAAAGTCCTGATATTCAAATTCATTCTCTCTCTCTCTCTCTCTCGCCTTCTCACTCCATCTTTTTCGGATATCTGGACTTTGACGTTACCCTGATATTGTTATTTTTTACTTGAAGATGACTTGTTATGTATGTTAAATTACAGCATCAAGTAATTATTTTTACAAAGCAGTACAATAAAGAACATTACGATAAAGGCAAACCCTGAGCAATCAGGGGACGCAAAGTAAAGGATCTTGCGAGCCGATTAAACAGTTTAAACCGCTTAAACTGTTCAAACGACTTATAAAAAGATAGCCTTACTGCCGAAGATGTTTTTCACAAAATATCTTTGCAGTAAGGCTTTTTTGTTTAATAGTCAGCCAAGCATACTGAGCAGCAGTTCATAATCAAAGATGTTAATTTAAGGATAGCTTTCAATAAAGGAGGGTATTATGGGGAAAAAAGGAATTCAGGTAGTGATGCGAAATATTAATGATCGTGTGTCTGCAGGCAGAGCTTGTACGGAAGTTTTCGAAGGCGACCATGTCAGATCTTTCAGAAAACATGGCGTCGTCCGCGAAACACGGCATGGCAAAATTCCTGCAAATGCTGCAAAAGTAACGAAGAATACGTATGTTATCCAAAAATCTTTTGATGACGCCAAAAGTAACATCGGCGCTACGCACGACAAAAGCACTTGGGATATGGAACAATATATGAGATCGTGGCTTGTCTGTAATCATTTACCGGCGGGCAATTTTCATATATAACTCGATAGTTCGGCTAAAAAATCTATCAGAAGAAAAGCCGTGATATTATTTGTTTGAAACAACGAAAAGCGAGGAGGCAGACCCGATGAAAGTGCTCATTGTCTACTACAGTACGTATGGTAACGTATACAAGATGGCGAAATTTGTGGCAGAGGGTGTTAAAGAAATCAAAGGGGCAGAGCCACTGGTTCGCAAGGTTCCGGAATTGATTCCTTCGTCTGTTATTGATTCCCGCGAGGATATGAAGGCCGGCAGAGAAATGCAGAAAGATGTACCCCTGGTTACAAAAGATGACTTCAAAGAAGCAGGAGCAATAGCTTTTGGCACGCCAACCAGGTTTGGAAATGTATCAGCGCAATTAAAAAACCAGATAGATCAACTCACATCGTTATGGCTTGCAGGTGAACTTGAAGGCAAACCTGCCAGTGTCTTCGTGTCGACGGCAAGTCTTCACGGAGGGCAGGAGACGACGATACTTACCTTGATGGCCCCGCTCTTGCATCTTGGTATGATACTCGTAGGTGTACCTTACTCAGTTAAAGAGCTTTTTACAACCCAGGCAGGTGGATCGCCTTATGGACCTGGCCATGTTGCAGGGCAAGACAGCCAGCGGGACATTGATCAACAGGAAGCGGCAATTTGCCGCGCCCTGGGACGCCGCCTTGCTGAGGTTGGGCTCAGACTACAAAAGAAGTAATGCATTCAAAGGGGGTGGAATAACCGGCCATGAAAAATATGCTCCTGATATTTTTCGTAATTGCCTTTGCCGGATGTGCCGCTGTGAAGAAAGATAAGGCATTGGAATCAATGCCGCCGGGTGTCCCCGTCACGTGGATAACAGTAACGGCAAAGCAATTTGAATTTACTCCCGAAATACTCCAGGTAAAGCAAGGCGCCCATATTATTTTAGAAATAGAAAGCCTGGACGTAACGCATGGTTTTAAGATCAAACATTATGGAATTAACGTAACGATTCCTGAAAAAAGAAAAGTTACCGTTGAATTTTATGCCAGGGAAACGGGAACATATCCATTTAAGTGTTCCCATTTTTGCGGTGCAGGACACCTTGGCATGAAGGGTAAGATCGTTGTAGAATAACCAGGGAACTGTACCTGCGTGAATATTCTCATTGTCGCTACCAATCGATACTGCGGACCTGTGCCAGTTATGCCTATCGGTGCATGCCTTGTGGCTGAAGCCGCTGAGCGGGCCGGTCATAAGGTCAGGGTATTGGATTTGATGTTTGAAGAAAACCCCCTCCATGCCCTTGAATCTGAGATTGAAATAATCAATCCTGATATCGTGGGTCTTTCGATACGAAATATCGACAATAACGACATGCAAAACCCCGCGGCTTTCTTTCCTGATTTGATACCACTGGTACAAACAATCCGCAGCCAGACGCTGTCGACCCTTGTGCTTGGTGGCGCTGCGGTTGCTGTCATGCCTGAAGAATTACTCCGTTATACGGGAGCAGATTGGGCGATCCTGGGAGACGGAGAAGTTGTCTTCCCTAAAGTAGCAGCTTCACTATCCAACGGTAAACTCCCACATCAACTTCCGGGTGTTGCATGGATTGACGATAGTGTCTTCAGAAAAAACACCGGGTATGTAGCCCGCTTTTCAGACGGCTGCCTGGTTCCCGGTTTCGACCGATGGATTGATATTCAAGCCTACCGGTCGAGATTGTCGACTGTTCCCATTCAAACAAAACTCGGATGCCACTTCAAATGTGTATACTGCACCTACCGCAAAATTGAAGGATACGACTACCGTTTCTGTGATCCCGCAATGGTGGTTGATACCATTATGGATCTTGCAGACAAGGGTCTCAGAGATATTGAATTTGTTGACAATGTATTTAATTCCCCGTATGATCATGCGCTCGCCATCTGTAATGGTCTTGCCAAAGCCAGACCCGATGTGCGCCTCCAGAGCCTGGAGTTAAACCCTCTTTTCATAGATGATGAGCTTCTTGCCGTCATGGAGAAGGCAGGTTTTGTAGGTATTGGTGTGACGGTTGAAAGTGCATCCGGTGTTGTCTTGGAGGGTCTCCAGAAAGGGTTTACCGTTGAACACGTCCATAACGCAGCACGGGTCGTTCAACGTCACAAAATCCCGTGCCTTTGGATTTTTATGTTGGGAGGGCCATGCGAAACAAAAGATACCGTTCAGGAAACCTTGCATTTTGCAGAGCAATTCATACGTCCGAAAGACGTGGTATTTTTCAATATAGGAATACGCATCTATCCCGGGACTGAACTTGAGCAGAGGGCCCGTAGAGAAGGAGTTTTGACGCTTACCTCCGAAAAAATGCTGGAACCCGTGTTTTATCTTTCTCCCGACCTTGAGCTGAATTGGTTAATCGACACGATACACAACGCACTGGCTACACACCTAAACTATATTGACTCTAATACCATTGGCCTTTCATTTCTTCCGACCTTGAATCGTCTTGGATATAGAGTAGGAGTCAAGTCACCACTCTGGAGGCATACTCGTTTTATCCGGCGCGGACTCAGGTTTTTTGGAATGGACGTGTAATGGCGAACGATGATAAACGGTTGTCATTCAATTCCACGGAAGGGAAGGCTTGCATAGCATCGGTAGCAGTCGCAACCCCGCCGTATAAGGTAAACCAGGCCCAGGCTGAGGAATTTCTGGTTAGATACTACTCAGGCAAACTGAGCAAAAAGAATCTGGCAATACTGCGGAAGATTTTTGCCCATCCAGGCATATTGTACAGACATCTTGCGCTTGACGACCTCAATTGTCTTATCAATGAGCATCCGGACAACCGTATTGCACGCTTCACACACTGGGCGGTAGACCTTTCCTCTCAGGCAATCCTTAAGGCATTGCAACCGATTGGATTGACCCCTGACGATGTATCAGGGTTGGTGGTTAATACCTGTACGGGATATATTTGCCCCGGCATATCCACCTATCTCATAGAAAAACTCGGCATGTCAGACAAGACACGCGCCCATGACCTGGTTGGCAGCGGTTGCGGGGGAGGAATTCCCAATTTACAGATATGCGAAGATATGATAAAAGGTTCGGATGATGGGGTGATCATCTCTGTTTCCGTAGAGATCTGCAGCGCCACCTTTCAGATGTCGGATGATTTGAGTTTAATCATCTCAAATGCAATCTTTGCTGATGGTGCTTCTGCATCTGTCCTTTGGCGCCGTTCTGAGGGATTGGCGCTCATCGCCTCAACGAGTTACTATGAACCCAAGTTCCGTAACGATATCCGCTATATTTACAAGAACGGACAACTCCACAATCAGCTTTCTGTTTCCATCCCTGAATTGGCGGGTAAAGCGGTTGCAAAGGTTGTTACCGACCTGTTAAAACCGAGGGGGCTGGAGGTTGAAGATATTAACCATTGGGCATTTCATCCGGGCGGTGAAAAGGTAATCAACGCGATCAGGGATGAGATAGGTCTTTGTGAAGAACAGCTTCGGGCGACGCGTGATGTTTTGTCCAGATATGGAAATATGTCTTCGCCTACCGTATTTTTTGTGCTGCGGGAGATTTTTGATAAAAGTGGTATTCAGCCGGGAGACTGGTGTGTCATGGTAACCTTTGGCGCCGGGCTCTGCGCCCATGCCTTTCTTCTTAGGGCCAGCTAACGATGCTTCCCCGCGGAAATGAAATACGATGATGCTCACACTGAGACACGACGAGAGATATGGCTTGAAAATTTCCTCATTTATTGTATCATTTCTCCAGTTCTTTCTGGATCTTTAAAAGTATATTTTAGCCATCTTCATCTCATCCAGTGAAAATTACAAATACTAGAAAAAATATTAATACGAGATTTTGTATTATTTTAGTCTCCATTTCGGCATTCTTTTTGTTTATCGAGTCCCTGACGCATCTGGAGTTTATGTTCCACTTATCCGCAATTCCGCTTGAAATATTAGTTGGAGTATTTATTGTAGGAAAGTTTTTAGAGAAGAGTGAAAAAACAGAAAAACGAAGGCAACTCATGTTCATAAAAAGTTATGTGTTTCGGTCAGAATTGCTTAATCTTTTTATTGTTAATTTTGATGCACTTAAATTCCCATCTCTAACAATGTCAAAAATTAGAAATGCCACCTTAGAAGAACTAAAACAAATGCGAAAGGAAGCTAACACCATAGAATACAAATCATCAGAGTTGATTGAACCGGCAATTATGGAGTACGTCAAGGCAGAGCAAGTATGGCATAGTTTTATGGAACGGACGATTACCTATAATTTTGAGGAAAGTTTTCGCGATATGATTTTTATCTTGAACTTTATCTACGATGCAGCGTTGTCCGGTTAGGAAATTGCGTAAAACTGGTATCAGAAAAAAAATAAGGC
>CAZBCT010000094.1:0-12379 GCA_964490485.1 uncultured Candidatus Brocadia sp.
AATTTCAAATAAAAAGTCGTTGGGTTTTTGTCTTTTAAAACCCAACCTAATTTAAACACAATGCGGGATGACGACATAATACCAGCATGGTCAAGAAAGAGCTAATTGAGAGTATCGCCGAAAAATTTAAAATAATCGGTCCGTTATTGAACGAAAAAAACCGTCGGGTCTGGGCTGCAACGGAAGCTTACACAATAGGTCGTGGTGGTCTGATGATTGTAGCAGCAGCCACTGGTCTATCGCGAGCTACGATTTGCGAAGGGATAAAGACCAAGCTAGGCGAACGATCTGAGATTATTTTTCCAAGAATTCGTGACCAGGGCGGGGGACGTAAAAGTCTAAAGACGCGCGATCCTCTGCTTGTTGCCAAGCTGGACGCCTTGGTAGATCCGACTAGCCGTGGTGACCCCGAATCACCATTGCGATAGACCATCAGGAGTACTCGACAACTGGCGGCTACTTTGAGCAGTCAGGGGCATCCGATTGGGCGACAGAAAGTTTCCGACCTACTAGCCGATTTGAACTACAGCCTACAAACGAATCGAAAGACTAAGGAAGGAACTTCCCATCCCGACCGTAACGCTCAGTTCGAGTATATTATTGCGCGTGTTAAAGATTACCAATTGCGAGGACAACCAGTGATTTCGGTGGATACGAAAAAGAAGGAAAAAGTGGAGGATTTTGCCAGTGGAGGGAGTGAATGGCGTCGGCGTGGTGAGCCTGAATTGGTGCGGGTGCATGATTTCGAGGACAAACGGTTGGGCAAGGTAGCGCCCTATGGCGTTTATGATCTGTCAAAAAAGCAAGGTTGGGTCAGTGTGGGTATCGATCATGATGCTGCGGAGTTTGCGGTTGAAACTATTCGACGCTGGTGGTGCAAAATGGGGCAGCCTCTTTATCCACAAGCCGCCGAATTGCTTATTACTGCCGCTTGCGGTGGTTCCAACGGCAACCGGGTACGGCTGTGGAAGGTTGCCTTACAGCGTTTAGCCGACGAAATAAGACTGCGTCTTGAAGTTTGTCATTTTCCGCCTGGCACAAGCAAGTGGAACAAGATCGAACACCGTATGTTCAGCCACATTGCGGAGGATTGGCGTGGCAAACCTTTGGCGCGACAGGAGGTCATTGTCAATCTGATTGCCAATATACTACCCACGCAAAGGCTTGGAAATTGCGGCTGAGCTTGATCGTAATCGCTATCCCGCCGGTATTAGCGTCAGTAAGAAACAAATGCAGGAGGTTAATCTTCAACGGGCGGAATTTCACGGCGATTGGAATTATGCCATCCTGCCTCGTTAACTAAGTGTTCAGCGTATTAATGGACCGATACTTAGCCGTGAAATAAAGAGAATATCAGGCTGTACAACGTTCTCTTCATCGAGCACGACATCTGTCGGAGCACCTACAACGTAACCCAGACCTTTTGAATCTACAAATTGCATGATGAGGACTGCAGTCTTGCAGATATTAATTGGTGGTTAAATTCTGGCGCAGGAATCATTATCGATAATTTGCCTCCCAAGATCTCGTATCTCTTATCATCTGCTAAATGCAGATAATCCTCATACGTCCATCTTTTTCTTCTATAATCTGTGTCATCTCTAATTCCTCTTACCTTGAAAAATAGGAGTTCGGTACACTGCAGATGCAAGGGACGCGACGTTTTAAATCAAGGCTAGGCGGGTTTTAGAATTATCAATGCATTCGTACAAAGACGTTAAAATTTTCCATTCCTGCTTTGATTTTGATGATATACTTTCTAAGCCACCTTTACCCCAATGCCCGTCTTTATTGCAACATTTAATTCTCTCAATAAATCTTCGAGGTTGACGGGATTGATCTGTGCCGCTTGTCCCAGGCTGATGGTTCTGGCGAGGGTGTTCCTGAGGATGGGATTTTTCAGTTGTTTGAATCCGAATCCTATCAGGATATCCAGGGTTTGTGGATACTGCTTGATGAGTTGATAAACATTGGTATTGGCAGTTGCGATTTTGATTTGTTCTGTGGGTTCTTCTTCCATGTCGAGTTGCAGGGTTTTCCAGGTGTTGATACCAAAGAAAAACATGGCCGCATATTCAAGAAAACCGCTGATTCCCATCACTGAATACAGTTGCGGATAAAAGTGTGCAGAAAGGGGTTGTGCCACCACCCTGCATATACATCCGATGTTGATGAATACGAAGGTCATGTTGAGGAGCCTGGTGCTGCATAATTTTACACCCTTGCTTAAAGGGATCATCTTGGATGCACATCCAAGGATCATCATGCTAATGAATCCAACAAAAATAGCATGTCGATATGCGCCAAACAAGGCATGGGAAACCTGTTCGCCCGAAAGGGTTTCGTAAATCGTAAAAGTTAAGAGTGCACTTTCTGAAACAAACAGCCAAATGAGAGCCGCTCTGATGTATTTTCTAAAGCCCGTGGGCAAGTTGGTTGTACTTTTAACCGTTTTTCTTCTGTTAAATAAATTCAGATTATAAATAAATAAAAATACACCAAATGTCTCAAGGATACCTGCAATGCAAAATATCACGGCAAAAAATCCATGAAGGTTGCTGGTATATTCTCTATAAAACCCTGAGATGATTCGCAATGCAATTGAGATATTTAAAATATACAAAACGTAGCCACTGACTTTTTGATTGGGTTCCTGAATTCCCAGGAAAATTGGCAGGGTCTTTGTGAATATTCCTATGATAACCATGCAGGCAAATCCCATAATCTGGATATGCCGGATGGGGTTTTTAAAAACATCAGGGATCTCGGTATTTAACACTACATTAAAATGAAAGTATAAAGCAATAAAAGCGATAGTCTGGAAGATAAACCAGAGATAGCTGGACAGGAAAAACCATTCGTATGGCTCATATTTCTGTTTTTCCGCGGAGAAAAACGTTCTGCAAATAACATAGATGAAAAGCGCTATTGATGCAGCCTGAAGTATACATCCGAATAAGGCGGGTATCTTGAAGAAGAAGAATCCAGAATAGTATGAAAGCGTTTTAAAGACAAAGGAGAGGAAAATGCCGGCGATCATCAGGAAGAAAGATTTGTAAGCCAATGGTGTGCTGTACAGCATGGTGTTCCAAAATTTCGGTAAGGCAAAGTAGGATATCCCCATGATGAACAGGCCAACCCATCCGTACACCTGGGTATCGCCATGTGTTTCGAGCAGTATCCAGGAGACAGAAGTCATGGAATTCCGGTATGCCATGTAGGCCAATAATGAAGCCCCGTAAAGACATCCTGTGGAAAGTACAATGAGGATTGCAGTCTTTACGAAGATCTCATAAACATGTTCGGTTTGTGGTCTTGTAATAGCTACGTCGCTGTTTGAATCGACTGTCCCATCGATAAGTTTTTGGAGGTCGTCAATCAACTTGACGGGGCTAATATTATGCATCTTGGCGAAGAATGACAGTGGCTTGTCGGGGAGAATATTGCCACCGCACATAATTCCATAGGTCTCAAAGATGCGGCGGGTTACCGGAAAGTTCTCGATAACTTCTTTGACCGTGTTCTCTTGCCGTATCCTTTCCATAGACGTGGTTCCTTACGTTTCTTGCAAAACTATCACACGCTTTTGCAAACTACCATGAGACAAAACAACTTGTATTTTGTTTCATATATAGTAATAATATGAAATAATTATTAACTTGTAATATATCAGACATGCAAAAGGGTGTCAATGACATTCTCTTGTCAGGTATTTGCGGATTAATTCTTTAAGAGTGTTCCTGGAATAAATATGTCCTATACCACCTTGTCTCCTGGCACTGCCTATAGCCTCTGCCACCGGAAATTCACAGCCGTTTCTTGATGCCCTGTTTGCCGCTACTTCAGCCGTCTCTACCACCGGATTGACGATAGTAGATGTGGGTAGTTTTTATTCTCTTTGTGGTCAGAACGTTCTTTCTGCCACCATGCTCATCGGGAGGGTGGGTCCGCTTGCAATCGGCTATTCCGTCTGGGGGAGATGCAAAATTGTTCCGATTAAATGCCCGAAAGGCGTTATGTTGATTGGATAACGAGCGTTTCTGCCTTTTTGTTTTGCTTAGTTCTGGCGATTTTGTTATTTTTTAACTTTGAAGTTGTTTTGAGGTTCTGATTTCATGCATCTGATGTAGTGATTTATTATGAACAACCACCGTATGAAAAACGAAATTTTTGTGAAGGTATTATCTACGTCTGGCTATAAGGTTCAGGAAGGAGCCGTTCTCGTGGTTGTTGGCAACAGCAAGGACATTGAATTCTTTGAAAAACATATGAAATAATATGCGAAGTATTGCACTAACAAATCAAAAAGGAGGAGTAGCAAAGACAACGACCACCGTGAATCTTGGCGCCTGCCTTGCCCAGATGGGGAAAAAGGTGCTTTTGGTCGATCTGGATCCTCAGGGGAATCTCAGTTCGTGGCTTGGTCT
Organism: uncultured Candidatus Brocadia sp.; assembly: GCA_964490485.1. Classification (GTDB taxonomy): domain Bacteria; phylum Planctomycetota; class Brocadiia; order Brocadiales; family Brocadiaceae; genus Brocadia. The sequence goes on from CAZBCT010000094.1 coordinate 4,428, forward strand.
GGACATCCATAATCTTGAACGGTCCATGTACAATGTGTTTTTGGAAGAGGTCTATTTTGAAGAAATTCTTACGAAGACATGCGTTGAGAACCTGACCCTGGCGCCTTCCAATGTGGCATTGGCAGGTGTTGAACGGATTCTTGCCCATGAAAAGGGGAGAGACCTTATTTTGCGCAAGCGGTTGTCGCCCGTCATAAGTAAGTACGATTATATCATGCTGGATTGTCCCCCTTCTCTCGGTCTGATTACTATTAACGCATTAACCTTTGTCAAAGAGGTTTTTATTCCTTTGGAAACAAAGGTGTTAGCGTTAAATGGTCTCGTAACCCTTATGAATACGGTACAAGTGGTAAAAGAACGGTTGAATCACCATCTGGAGGTGACAGGAATCATTGCCTGCCGGTTTGATGGCCGGACGAATCTCAGTAACGAGGTCTATAACCAGATTAAAGAGCGCTTTAAGGAGAAGGTGTTTGATTCCATCATCAGAGAAAATACCCGCTTGGCAGAATGCCCTATTTCTGGTAAGCCGATTACTCTGTACGCACCGGACAGCCCCGGTGCAGTCGATTACACGAATTTAGCGAAAGAGGTGTTGGAAAGGGAAAAAAATAAGACTTCGCTGAATCATACGCCTGCTTGATAAATCATAACTCCAGAAGAATTCGTAACACGTTTTCAAGGATGAATCTTCGAGTAGCATTTCACGGAAGAACATAATGCCGTTTTTCACTCTTTTCCTGCTGATTGAATGCTCACCATAGGCTGCTAACAGCAAAAGCTCAGATTGCCTTGGGCAGTGGGTGAGTCTCGCAATCCTATTAAGAGAAACGGCACATACTGTATTGAATCCCGGATTCTAGTATTTTAATAAATTCCCTCAACAATATCGAATTCAGCCTCTTAGTGGTATCCGTTTTGCTCATTTAACCTATATTTTCAATTTCTAAAGGCACAAGTCATATCTGAGTTTGACTCTTCCTCTTAGATGTGTGGCTACATTTTTTTACAAGTGACACTATTTATGCGTTGCATGTTATCTGTTTTGTATAGTTTTAGGTATCTCTTGAGAATGTCCCGGGATGAGAGGTACTGTTTCTTAAAGAATGCATAATAAATGGCGAATCGTAAACAGCAGAATATAATAAAGATTTTAGGGTGTCTTTTCGTAAAATATGAGCATACCAAGGTTTTTTGGTTTACGCTTATAATTGCAGCGTCTTTTTTATTAAAAATTCCCATCATAACTGCCAGCCAAAAAATCATATCTTCCCCAGAAACTAAGATTAACAAAAAGATAGCTATTGTAATACGGAGCCAGCAAATTGCCGCCTATAATGAAGCAATTAAGGGTTTTGAAGAAGAATGCAAGGGAATAAATATCACCGTTAACGCAATTTATGACCTGAAAGGCGATGCAGAAGAGAGTAAAAGGATTATTCAAGCCATCAGGAATAGCGAACAAAAACCTCAGCTTGTCCTGGCGATAGGAGTGCTTGCGGCAGCCCTTGCAAAAGATCAATTTGCGGATATTCCTGTTATATTTTGTATGGTTATTAATCATGATCGTTTCAATTTACGAGGGGCTAATATTACCGGTATTTCTTCCGAGGCATCTTTGGAAGATCAATTTACCATCCTTAAGGAAATTCTTGGTTTACGAAAAAATGTTGGAGTCATCTATGATCCAAAAAAGACGGGTAAAATTATCTCTGATGCAATAAACGTGGCAAAAAAATTTGAAATCAATCTCTTGAAAAGAGCGGTGTCATCGGAGAGAGAAGTCGACGCTGCACTTAAAAACATTATCAATGATATTGATGCCCTCTGGATAATACCTGACGGTACGGTAATTACAAAAGACTCGTTGGATACAATTTTAAAAAATACCCTAAAAAAGCGTCTCCCTACTTTTTGCACTTCAAATGCAATTGTTAAAGCGGGTGCATTGATTTCCATTTCTCCGGATTATGCATACACGGGTCTGCAGGCAGCTCAACTGGCACAAACACTATTAAATAACCAAACGATAACATCCTTAGGCATTAAACAACCAGATAAACTAAAATTAACGATCAACACTCACGTAGCAGAGATGATTGGAATAAATCTATCTTCTCTCAAATCTCGTTCTGATATCATATTTTATCACGAAAATAAATAACGGTTGAATAATGGTATGATGGGTATTCGCGCAAAACTCATGCTCTTTACGAGCACACTGGTAATTATCATCGCCACCCTTAGTTGTTTGTTCTTTTTAATCCATGCAAAAAGGCAACAGGAGGCGGCTCTTAATAATTTTGGTATGTCTCTTGTTCTGCTCCTTGCTCAGGACAACGAAGTGAAATATGCCATGGCTTACACTCAGCCGGCATTTCTTGATACTCCTATCAAAAGGATACGGGCGCTTGACCGGGAAGAAGAAATCGGATATTTGCGGGTATCAAATACCCAAACAACCTTAGTTGAAGAAAAGGCGCCATGGATTAACATTGATATGAAAGAAATTCCCATCCAAAAAGGTGCAGAAAATCAGGATGCATTACTTACCAGTCGTATTCTTGCTTGTTCACAAAAGGCTTTTTACGATTTTTCTATAGCAGTGATTGAAAAAACGACTTTCTCTGAAGAAGCGTTTGCCTCACAGGTCTTCGAAGAAATCAGCGAGAAAAAGGGGCAACATACCCTGGGGTATATACAAATTGGTTTATCTTTGCATAAGCTGAGCAAAAGGATTCATGGAATTGTTTGGAAAAGCGTTATTCCCCTCGGCGCAATTATCATTTCAGGCGGAGTTAGCATTTCCATTTTTCTCACAAGATACCTTATTTCACCATTGCAACAGATGGCAAATATTACACTTGATATTGCCAAAGGGGACCTCACCCGTACCGTTAATGTCCACTCACAAGATGAGATGGGACAATTGTCTGTGAATTTTAACAAGATGACCCTATCGCTGAAGAAGTCGTATGATGATCTGAAGCAAGAAATTTCTGAACGCAGGAGGGCTGAGGAATTATTGGCGTTTCGGGTAAAAATCGAAGCGCTTATTGCTGCCGTATCGACAAACTTTATCAATCTTCTATCCTCTGAAGTTGATGCAGGCATAAATCGTGCCTTGAAGCAGATCGGAGAGTTTTCTGATGTTGACCGCAGCTATGTTTTTCTTTACTCAGATGGGGGAAAGAGGATGGATAACACCCACGAGTGGTGCGCCAAAGGGATTCAACCGCAAAAAGAAAACCTTAAGGGCGTATTCGTTGAGCAATTTCCGTGGGGCATAGAAAAACTAAAGCGATTTGAAACGATTCATGTCCCCCGGGTCAATGACCTGCCAGATTATGCAAGCGCCGAGAGAGAACTGCAGCAATCGCAGAGTGTTCAGTCGTGCGTGGTTGTTCCCATGATTTATGGCGGTTTATTGGTTGGACTTTTGGGGTTTGATTCAGTGCGAAGAGAGAAAACCTGGACAAATGAAGACATTGGGTTGTTAAAAATAGTAGCAGAAATATTTGTGAATGCCTTAGAGCGCAAACGCATGGAAGAGGCGCTCCGCGTAAGCGAAGGAAAGTATAGAATGCTGCTTGAAAACCTTCCACAGAGGATATTTTACAAGGATGAAAATTCACGGTATGTATCGTGTAATGAGAATTATGCCAGGGATTTGAAGATTCATGCGGATGAAATACAAGGAAAGACGGATTATGACTTTTATCCAGAGGTGCTTGCGAAAAAATACCGCTCGGATGACAAACGAATCATGAGATTGGAAAAAACAGAAGAAATAGAAGAGAAATATATTAACAACGGACAAGAGCTGACTATCCATACGGTGAAAACCCCCATAAGAGATGAGAAGGGAAGTGTTATTGGGGTATTAGGTATTTTCTGGGACATTACCGAGAAAATAGCCTTGCAGACGGAGGCTATACGGTCCAGGCATCTGGCATCAGTAGGGGAACTTGCGGCAGGTGTGGCGCACGAAATTAATAACCCCATAACGGGGATTATCAACTGTGCCCAGATACTGGTAAATAAAAGTGCAAAGGGAACCAGAGAGGAGGACATTGGCAATCGGGTCGTAAAAGAAGGCAAACGGATAGCTGATATCGTAAAGAGTCTCCTCTCCTTTGCCAGGCCGGGTGATAGAAAAGAACAAAAGGTCGCTGTCCACGTCTCTGAAATTATATCTGATACGCTTGTTCTGATGGGCTCCCAATTAAAAAAGGACAATATTGAATTGGCTTTACATATTTCTCATAAATTACCAAAGATACGTGCACACCATCAGCAAATTCAACAGGTCTTTTTAAATTTGATAAGTAATGCACGATACGCCTTGAATTCCAAATACCCGGAAAGTCACGAAAATAAAATTCTTGAGATTCGGGGTGAAGCGGTAACCATTAATAATTACCCCTGTGTGAAGGTTACTTTTCATGATAAGGGTACGGGGATACCGGCAGATATTCTGGACAAGGTCATGAATCCGTTTTTTTCCACAAAACCACGAGGGAAGGGTACCGGACTTGGATTGAGCATCAGTCACAGTATTGTCAGTGATCATGGCGGTAAACTTCTGATAGATTCTGTTGAAAATGAATTTACAAATGTTACGGTTGTGCTGCCGTTAGGGTAAGGGTTTCGATAGAGGTAAGAAAGGCGTCTCTGATTCGAATTTTAATCGAGATGTCTTCGACCTATCCTTCTTATGACAATGGAATGCCAATTGCTCAGATATCTGGAGAAGGAAAGAGGGAAGGATGAAGAAAAAAATTCTTATAATCGACGACGAAGAGAACATCAGATATACCTTTGAGAACTTTCTGGTAGACGAGGGCTATGAGGTGGTGTCTGCAAAGGACTACACGGAAGCCTTAGTTGCGATTGATGAGTCAGATTTTGATCTGATATTCAGCGATATTCTCCTGGATGATAAGAATGGTATTGACATCCTTCGATATGTGAAGGAAAAGAATCTCAGCTGTCCCGTTGTCATGATCACCGGTGCTCCTGATATTGGAACTGCCTCGGAAGCTTTGCGTCTGGGTGCCTTTGACTACATTTCTAAACCGATATTGCAAGACACTTTAGTGCGTGTTGCAAAGGTGGCATTACAGCATAAAACCCTCAGGGACGAAAAAGAAAGATATCAAACAAACCTTGATGCCATATTCAGAAGTGTAAGGGATGCAATTATTACGGTGGATAAGGATTTAGTGGTAGTTGAGATGAATGCAGCGGCTGAGCAAATCTGCAATCTGCCTCGTAAGGTTATTGGAAATCTACTCAATTCTTTTCAGACACATTGTGATGGAAAGTGTTTCGAAGTTCTTCGTTCAACTATTGAAGAAAAACAACCCCTTGAAATATCGAATCTTGAATGCAAGCATAACCATCGTCCGCATCAGGTTGTGAGCATCTCAACCAATCCACTCATAAACAATAAAGGCATGTTTTCAGGTGCCGTTTTAGTGGTAAGGGATGATACGCATCTGGTTGAACTGGAACGGGATATGAAGGAACGTCGGAAGTTCTATAATATGATAGGTAAGAGCGAGAAGATACAGATGATTTACTCTTTCATAGAAGATTTGGCGGATGTCCAGACGACCGTCCTGGTGTTAGGGGAGAGCGGGACGGGTAAGGAACTGGTTGCCGAAGCAATCCACTACAGTGGTGCACGCAGCAATAAACCGCTGGTCAAGGTGAACTGCTCGGCTTTATCAGAGAATCTGCTTGAGAGTGAGCTCTTTGGGCACGTAAAGGGTTCTTTTACCGGCGCCCTTCAGGATAGGGTTGGCAGATTTCAGAAGGCTGAAGGAGGCACTATTTTCCTGGATGAAATTGGCGACATCTCTCCGCGGATACAACTCCAGTTGCTGAGGGTTTTGCAGGAAAAGGAGTTTGAACGTGTTGGAGACTCAAACCCCATCAAGGTTGATGTTCGGGTTATTGCAGCGACCAATCAAAAGCTTCGAGAAAAAATCAAACGGGGAGAGTTCCGCGAGGATCTTTATTACCGGCTAAAGGTAGTGGAAATGTGTCTGCCGCCGTTGAGAGACAGGAAAGAAGATATACCATTGCTGGTAAAGCACTTTGTGAAAAAATTCAATAAAAAGTTAAATAAAGAGATTGCCGCCATATCTGCTGATGTACAGAAGATATTTATGAACTACACGTGGCCGGGAAATATCCGGGAATTGGAACATACGATGGAGCATGCATTTATCCTTTGTCATCAAAACATCATTACTGCAGATCATTTGCCGCTCAATTTTAAAGATCTTACTCAATCGAATAAGGCGTCTTCTGAAGACACAGAAGCTGAAGAATCTCAGTCAATTATTCTGGCACTTGAGCAGGCTGCATGGAATAAAGCCAGAGCTGCGCGCTTGTTAGGCATGAGCCGAAGGACGCTCTATCGAAAAATAAGAGATTTTAAAATAGAAGTGAAGGATGATGATGACGATTACAGAATATAATGCCTATTGTTTCTATGCTACAACTTTCTTGCTTTTTATGAAAAAGTGTGTCATGTCACACAAGTGTGACGTCACACTTGTGTGATATGACACACTTTTTCGTTGTTTTCAACCATATACATTCCTTTTAATTTTATTTTTCCTTCAACGCATTTCCTATAATAAATCCGTAACAAATTCGTTTTTGAAAACACGGAGACTGTCCGTCCAGAACTTGCCAAAGGATGAACAGTCTCCGTATCTTTATGGTCATAGTTAACCGAACTTACGCAAAAAGTGTAGACGAAGGTGTACTTTTTCATATCCAAGTGGTTGAATAATAATGGCCGTGAATTTTTTGCTGACGGTGTAGTGTGTGAATAGTGGAGAGCGTATTGGCATTTTCGTCTCCCCTGACATAATCATGGTATGTAGATCAGAGATGCGTACATATTGAGAGAGAAGGAGAAGGGGTTGTTTCAACTCGAGGAGAAGATCTATGTGTACGATTTGACGAGCAGTTACTTTGAGGGGGTGGCAGAGTCAAACGGTAAGGCGAAGTATGGGTATAGCCGGGACGGACGCGGGGATTGCAAGCAGGTGGTCGTGGGGCTGGTGGTCGATGAGGAAGGATTTGTGAAGGGGCATGAGGTGTATGAAGGAGACAGGACAGATATAACGACCCTGAAAGATACGGTCGAAAGGCTCAGGGAAAGGATGAGAGACAAGACCAAAGAGCCGACCATCGTCGTGGATCGGGGAATGGTGTCAGAGGAAAAGCTTGAGTCAATCAGGGGGATGGGGATGAAGTACATCGTTGCGGCAAGGCATTCAGAGCGGGAAAGGAGATTTGATGAGTTTGAAGGGTTGGAGATGAAAGAGATCGGGACAAAAAGTGGTGAGACGTTGAAGGTGGTTATGAAGGAGATCGAAGGCGACGTCTATCTACTTTGCAGGAGTGAAGAGCGTGGGGAGAAGGGCAAAGGGATACGAGAGCGGTTCAAGGAGAGGATAGAAGAAGCGCTGGGGAAGTTGGGAAGGAATATTGAGAGTGGGCGGTTCAAGGACATGGGGAAGCTAGTATCTTGACTTATTAATAACGAGATATACAATATGATGTATGAGACAGGCCGAAATACATCTTACCGAAGAGGATAGGGCGGCGTTGAAGGCCTTTCGTTCGACGGGGCAACACATGGCAAGGGAAATCAACCGGGCGCACATATTATTAGTATTAGATAAAAAAATGCCCGAATCAATCATTGTACAGGTTTTGGGAGTAGGGCGCACCGCCATTTGGCGCACGCGTTCGGCTTATGCAGAGAAAGGGTTGGATTATGTTTTGTATGATATAGCTCGTCCTGGGCAACCACGGCGGTACGAAACTGATCGACAAGCTGAGGTTGTAGCTTTGGCTTGTAGTGCGTCTCCGAAGGGCGCTAAGCGTTGGACGATCCGTTTGCTTGTCAAGGCTGCACGTCG
>CAZBCT010000095.1:0-12223 GCA_964490485.1 uncultured Candidatus Brocadia sp.
TCTCCTATCTTAAACCTGTCCAGCAAAAAATTGTCCAACAGTAAGCTAAAAAGAGGGGATTAAGGGGTGTGTAAATCTGCCATAACACACCCCCAGCCCCTCTTTTTAGAGGGGAGATTTAAAGTCGCTGCCTAAGGCAGCCTAATTCAGACAGTGATAGTAAGAGATAGTACAGAGACAATGACAAGTGTCGTTTAAATCCTTACGAGTCTCTTTTGTCTGCGTCTTTTATTACGAATATGAAATACGGGAATCTTAGTTACCTTTACCTGCTTGCCATTATTCCGGTATTGAGTCTCGGATACCTTCTTATTTTCAAAAAGAAGATGCGTGATCTCAATACCTTTGCAAGTCTCGAATTATTACAGAAGGCCGGGCTCTCCGTTAACAAGAAAAGGCTGTGGCTTAAGGCTGCGCTCGTGATTGTTGGCATCCTCTTTTTAATTGTTGCACTGATTGAGCCCAAGTGGGGTTACCATTGGGAAGAAGTCGAGAAAAAGGGGATTGATATTGTCATTGCCGTGGACACTTCGCGAAGCATGCTGGCTGATGATGTGAAACCCAATCGGCTGGAAGTGGCAAAAAGGGAGATCGAAGATTTGCTGAACGTACTGGAGGGAGACCGGATCGGCCTCGTCGTATTTGCAGGCTCAGCATTTCCTTACTGTCCGCTTACGTCTGATTATGGAGCATTTCGTCTCTTCTTGCATGATGTAAATACAAATATCATTCCGCTGGGGGGCACTGCCTTGTCGGAGGCGATCAAAAAAGGAATTGCTGCGTTTGAAGCAGATTCAAAAAATCACAAGGCCATTATCCTGATTACCGACGGGGAGAGTCACGACGACGACCCGTTGAAAGCGGCCGCTGCCGCCAAAGAGCTGGGCATTGTTATTTATACGGTGGGGGTGGGAAAGAAGGACGGTTCCTATATCAGGATCAAGGATGAAAGTGGTCAGGAGCGATTACTGAAAGACAGGCAAGGGCAGGTTGTTAAGTCAAGGCTGGATGAAATTACCTTAAACAAAATTGCCCTGGAGACCGGTGGCTTGTATACACCGGCATACGATACCAGGTGGGGGTTAGAAAAGATTTACCGGGATAGTATCGCTGCAATGGAAGAGTCTACCTATAAAACCCAGCGGGTGAAAAGGTACGTGAACCGATATCAAATTCCTCTTTTTCTTGCAATGGTTCTTATTACCCTGGAGAGTTTTTTGTTTGATAGGAGAAAGGTAACGAACGTGAGGTTTCGTTAAGTAGCTGACGGGTATGGTTAACAAAAAAAGTAAGATGTGCAAATTCGGTTTTTTCGTGACGGTATTCCTTGGGTTGGTTTCCATAGGATGGATAGACCCTATGGCTGACAAGGTAAGAGAAGGAAATGAGCTGTACCATCGTGGTGTGTACGAAGATGCCCTTGATAAATATGTGAATGCACAGATAAACTCTCCTCAAACCACCCAACTGGACTTTAATATTGCCGATACCCAATACCAGAGAAAAAAATATGATGAGGCTGCTCAATTGTTTGAGAAGGTCGTAAAATCAGGCGACCCGGAGCTAAAGGCGAAAGCGAGCTTCAATATGGGTAATACCCTGTACCGGCAGGGGAAGATGAAGGAGTCTATGGAATGTTATAAGAAGGCAGTGGATTATGCCGACGAGGTAAAATCCTCGAATGATCCGGCAATCGATACCTTGAAAAACGATGCCCGATATAACTACGAGTACGTTGAACGAAAAATGAAAGAGAACCAACAGAAGCAGCAGGAACAGGAGCAGAACGAACAACAGCAAAAGCAAGAGGACGAAGACAAAAAGGAAGATCAACGTCCTAAAGAAGGCAAGGACGAAGAGAAAGAAAAACAAGAACCACAAGAACCACAAGAACCACAAAATGATAAACAGGAACCCACGCCGGAACCAACCCCGAAAAGCGATGAGCAGAAAAAAGAGCATAGCCAGGAGCAACCGGATAAAGATAAACAAGAAAAGGATGAACAAGAAAAGAATAAACAGGAAGGCCAGCGTTCAGAACAGCCTCAGCCGCAGCAACCTCAGGGACAGGGGCAAATGTCAAAAGAAGAAGCCGGGCGGCTTCTTGATGCGTTAGATCACGCCGAAAAAGAGACAAGGCAGTTGATGCGGGATAAACAACGTCTGCAACATAAATCCGTTGAAAAGGATTGGTGATTTGTTTCAAAAAGGTTTTTTTCGATGAGAGTATTTAACATCTATTTTTGTATTGTCGTATCTGCCATGATATTCTTCGGAGGCATGGGGAAAATATTCGCCAGGGATATTCGGTTAACGGCAACCGTCGATCAAAATATCCTGACGTTACAGGACCGGCTGGAATTGACATTGACTATTCATGGCACACAGGACACCGCACACCCGTCATTCCCAACCATTGAGGGATTTACCCTCTTGTATGGCCCAACCATCTCTGCGCAGACACGGATTATTAATGGAGAGGTCGCGGTTAGCAAGGCGTATACCTACGCGTTGCAGCCTACTGCAAAAGGCAAATTTACGATTGGTCCGTCCGTGGTGGAATACAAAGGGGAAAAGTATTCTTCTCAACCATTAACCGTGGAAGTGGTTGATGTGCCCCGTCAATCTGCTTCACAATCTCCAAACCTGGAAAAGCTTGTCTTTGTTGAATTGAGCGCGGATAAAAATGAGGCTTATGTCTATGAACAGGTCATACTATCCTTTACATTTTATTTTCAAAAAGGATTGCCGGTTGGTGATATCGATTATGAAGCTCCGACTACAAAAAATTTCATGGAAGAGAAACTTGGCGACCAGAGACAATATGAGGAAATCAGGGACGGAATCATATATAACGTCCTTGAGCTGCGTACGGCGCTTTTCCCGATGGTGTCAGGCGAACTAACGATATCGCCGGCCAAAGTGAAATGTAATTTGATTGTGCAACAGCGGAGAGGACGAAATGCCCCTTCCGATAGTTTTTTTGGTGATGCCTTCTTCGATGACTTTTTCGGGAGGGACCAGAAACGGTATCCCGTTGAAAGGACAACAGCATCAATCACCCTCAGGGTGAAACCCTTGCCTGAGCAAGGGAAACCCAAAGAGTTTAAAGGTGCGGTAGGTACCTTTGATATGGAAGTGTCCACACAGGCACAGCGCGTAAAGGTCGGCGACCCGATTACCCTTTCCATGTCGGTATACGGCGAAGGGAATATCCAGACAATTCATGAGCCGGTACTTGCTGTAGATAAGGAAGGCGATTTTAAACTGTATCCGGCTGAATCTAACACACAAATTACGAGCAGGGAAGAGGTGATTCGGGGCAGAAAGGTGTTTAGTAAGGTTATTGAGCCTCAAAAGCCGGACCTGAAATTTACCCCTGCAATTGTATTCAGTTTTTTCGATCCGCGTGCAGGGCAATACAAGACGATTACCAAAGAACCGATTCCCATTATAGTAGAGGCGGGAGAACAGGAAGTGCCCATTCAGTTGACGCTTTCTCGCGATAAAGTGCTGCCGGTGAAACAACAGGCGCAACTATTGACGGAAGATATCCTCCCCATTATGACAAATCTGTCCGCACTGCGAAATCAGGGAAATTACCTCTACCGGAATCCATTCATTGCCGGGTGTCTTTTTATCCCTGCCGTTGCAGTTGTTGCCTCCTTTTTGTTAAGCCGGCATAAAGAAAGATTGGCTTCTGATATTGGGTATGCCAGGGCAAGACGGGCGCATGCGGTGACAAAAAAAAGACTGGAAGAGGCGCGAACCGCGCTTCGTCAGAATCAGCCTGGAGAATTCTATGCTTGTCTATCCAGGGCAATGTCCGATTACCTGGCGGACAAATTTAATGTCGCTCCGGCAAGCGCTACCGAAGATAAAGTAGCCGACCTGTTAAAACAGCGAGGAGTCGAAGATGATATCAGAGGAGAGGTTTCCCGCCTGTTGATTGAGTTTGATCACCGGCGATTCTCAAGAGAGAGCGGGACATTGGACGAGATGGAGCATGCCTTAAAACTCGCAGAAGAACTCATTACAAAAATGGAAAGGCAGTTATCATGATGATACAGTTGTGGGTTCTCTGCTTATTGCTCATTCCCTTTCTAAACTGCGGAATACCGAATGCACATAGTGAATCGTCAAAATCCGAAATCCGAAATCAGAAATCAGAAATATCAAGGGATGAGGCGGTAAAATTATTCGCTGATGCAAATGAAAACTATCTGCAGGCAATGAAGCTGATTGCCTCCAAAAACATAACGGAGGCAGACCGCCATTTCAAAGAAGCGACAACGCAATATGAGGCAATACTGACCGGCGGATTCAAAAACGGGCAGGTCTATTATAATCTCGGAAATACCTATTATCGCCGCGGAGAATTGGGAAAGGCGATTGTAAACTATCGAAGGGCAGTGCGATTCTTGCCGAGAAACGCAGATCTCAATGCAAATCTGAGATTGACAAAAGGCGCTATAGAAGACAAAGAATTGTCAACGGAAATTCCCGTTGTGGTGAAGCGGATATTCTTTTGGTTGTTTTTATTGAACCGGAATGAATTGTCGGTAGTCGCAGTGTCGTTGTACGTTGCATTGATGATCGTATTATTTGCTTCTAATATCCGTAAATATACATGGTTGAAAAGAGTCTTCATCAGTTTTTCGCTCGCCCTGTTTGTCGCGGTGGTGTCTCTCGGTATTAAAATTTACCTTGAACAAGGCGTGAGCCGTGGGGTGATTGTTACCGCAAAATGTGAAGTGCGATACGGGCCAGGCGAAGAGTATGAACCGAAATTTGAAATACACAATGGCGCGGAATGCGTGATTGAAAATGAAAAAGACGATTGGTATCGGGTTTATGTCAAGGTAGGAGTAAAGCGGGATACGGGTTCGGATGCAAGCCCTGGTGAAAAGGTGAGCAGTGATGTGAGGAGAGGGTGGCTGCAAAAAAAATATGTGGATGTGATGTAGGAGCATGAAATGGGCGGGATCTATGGAAAGTTGTTGATTGCGGCATATATTGCATTCATTACCGTTATGCTGGGTTTTATTGTCCTGGGTATAGTTGTTGGAAGAAAGGGTGATAAAATACCTTCTCCCGGTAAACCCTCTTGAGTCAAAGGCACACAAAAGGGCATGAAAATTTGTCATGCTGAACGAAGCGAAGAATCTCTTTTTATGTTCAGAAATTTCAAACTTTTGTAATCACACAAAGACACGAAGCCGCAAAGAAATATAGTTCACCGCAGAGTACGCTGAGGACGCAGAGGAAGACTTAAGCTACCCCTTCCCATAATTTGATGTATTCATTTCGTTTTTTATTCCAATAACCTGCCTTTGGTTTTTCACCATGCAAAAACCCATCGATAACGAAATACGAGAAATTGCCGTATCCGAACTGGACAGAAATATCGTTGTAATCGCCGGGGCTGGCACGGGTAAGACCACGCTCCTGGTGAATCGAATGTTGCACCTGCTTTTAGGTCATAAGAGGTTTCAAAAAGAAGAGAGTCCCATCCTCAGGATTGTGGCCATGACCTTTACGGAAAAGGCTGCCAGCGATATGAAGGTGAGGCTGATGGCAGAACTGGAAAAGATTGTTGCTGTTATCAGGGGAAATGCCTCACCAGAAGAGCAGTCAAAGAAAGAAAAATTTCTTGCGCATATCCGCGATACGTACCATACGACCCATGCTGAGATTGAACGCCGTGCAAGGAAGTCGCTGGAGGATATGGACAAGGCCATTATCGGAACGATTCACAGCTTTGCAGCCCATATCCTGCGTCTGTATCCCATTGAATCAGGGGTAGTACCCGGATTTACCGTGGATGAAGGCGATGCATTTGAGGAACTCTTTGAGAAAGAATGGAATAGATGGATCGGGGAAGAACTTACGCTGGCTTCTCTCCGCGCGCATCTCTGGAAGGGCGTATTGAGGCGATTAGACCTTACATATCTTAAAGACCTGGCAAAGAGATTGTCAGAGTTTACGATTCCCCTGGATTCCCTTACACCGGAGATGGATGATAAATCTGCAACGGCTCACCAGCACCCTAAACCTCCTCCCTTCCCTGGTGGGAGGGGGCTAGGGGGAGGGGGCGTTGTACCGGCAAAAACATCAGGCCTCCGAAATATAATTGATCCTATACAAACGAAAATGCTTAAGATTATTCCGCACTGTGAAAAGTCCAATAACAAACTCCTCTCGCAATTACAGGAACTATCGAATGTCCTGGATGCAATGAAAAAGCAGGGTACCGGGTATCTGCATACGGTAGAATATGACTTCGACAAAAAACCTTCTGAAGCAAAGACCGGCTGGACAGACGAAGGGTTTGAAGCTGGACATGAACTGGTAAAAGAGTGTCATACCTTATTAAAGAAATTGAAACACGTAGATGATGCCTTTATTGCAGCCACGATTGATCTTATTCTTCCGTTTGCAAAGGCCTTCCGGCAAACATATCTGTCTGAGGGGTATGTCTCTTTCGACGGTCTTCTTACCCTCACAAGGGATTTACTGCAAAAGAAAGAGTATCGTTCTGTTCGCGAAAAGCTGAAGAACGATTTCCGGACGATGCTTGTTGATGAGTTTCAGGATACTGACCCCGTCCAATACGAAATCGTCCTTTTTCTCTCTGAGGCGCTGGGACATTACAGCACAGATGCCCGAAAGGTAGTTCTGGAGCAGGGAAAACTCTTCATTGTGGGTGATCCCAAGCAGTCTATTTATGCCTTCCGCAGGGCGGACATTGAGGCTTATGAATATGTGGTGAAGCAGGTGTGCGGACAGGATGAACCGCTGAAATTACAGGAAAATTTCAGGAGTCATTCCGGTATCATTGGGGTGGTAAACCAGCTCTTTGACGGAAGAATCATGGTGGAACAGGCTGGATTACAGCCACAGTATATTCCTATCCATGCAAATAGACCTGAGAGACACCCCTTCCAGAAAGTTGAGATGGTCCTGGTTTCTGATAAGGAAGGCGAAGAACTCAAGGCGAATGAGGCCAGGGAGGCAGAGGCAGAGTGGATTGCCCGATGGATTACCAGACACGTGAATCATGAAGCCATTGAAGATATATTGGCTGAAAACGGGATTCGGAAGCTTGGATACAGGGACGTCGCACTGCTGTTGCGCGCATTTACTCAGGTGAGGTCTTATGTTGAGGCGTTCAAAAGATACGGTATCCCTTATATCGTGGAAGGTGAAAAATACTTCTATTCCACGCAGGAAATCCTCGATTTCATCAACCTCCTGCGCGTAATCGAGAATCCTTACGATCTGATTGCATTGGTGGGTGTCTTGCGCTCACCGATTGTAGGCTTAACAGACCGGGAGATATACGAACTTCGGGTACATCACGCATTAGATTTCCGTAAAGACATCAAGGGTGAAACTGCCGGAGATTACGGGATAAAAAGGGGAGATATGAAGGGTTATCCTCCTCAATCCTCCTTGAGCAAAGAGGGGGCGGAAAGCCTCTCTGCTGACGTAAAGAAGATTACAGAATCATTCTATGCGTTTTTAAGAGAACGCCATGCACGGGCAGGCATAATCCCCGTTTCTCAACTTATCGCGGAGATTCTGGACAGCACCCATATTGCCGAGATTACCGCCAGTGCCTGGCATGGTGAACAGAAGTTAGCCAACCTTCAAAAACTCCACCGGATGGCTTGTGATATGGAAGGGTCGGCAAGTGTTTCACTCAAAACCTTTCTTGACCGTATCAAAGTGCGCATCAGGGAGGCCAGAGAAGAAGGTGAGAGCCCCCTTTCGGATGAGACACTGGACGTCGTGAAAATCCTTACGATTCATAAGTCGAAGGGACTAGAATTTCCCGTCGTTATCCTGGGCAACTTGCACGGTGAAGTAAGAAATGACCAGGAGGTGTTAGATGGCGCGGTATTTGATTGGTCTACGTCCACATCGGGCATTGTGGTTGGCCGGGGAGATCAACAAGTGAGGAATCTGCAAAGTATTATGATTGAAAAGAAACTCAATGACCGTTCGTGGGAAGAAGAGAAGCGTGTCTTGTATGTGGCTATGACGCGGGCAAAGGAGCGGTTGATCCTTACGGGTTCATTGCAGAACGACGATAAATCGTATATGGGACTCATCGCGCAATCGTTAAGAGATGCTGCCGGTGTAAAGCCTGAAGAAGTATTTACAGACCCTGGTTCCACAAAGGAGGGGAAATTCGCTTTAGGAAATGCAGAGATCTTTGTGGAACATTTCAGGTTTGATGGGTCACATCGTCCACAAAAGGCGCTCAAAGAAAAGGCCTGGGATGTTGACTGGTCAGCCTTTGTTGAAGTATGGAAGAAGAGAGATGCTGCAATGGCTGAGGCAATCAGGAAACCGCTCTTCGTCTCTCCAACGACAATAGCGCTTGAAGAGGCAATGAAAGAAGGCATGCCCGTTGCGCCGGGTGGAACGGTAGGGATGCCCCATCTTCGTCCGGATGAATTTGAAAAGGACCATACGGAAGATTACTTATTCTCATCTCCTTACAAAGGAGGAACTAGGAAGGCTTCTCGTTTTACCACCCCTTTATCCCCTCCTTCTGAAGGAGGGGAACGAAGAGAAGTTGTGGCCAAAAAAATTCAATCTGATACTGAACAACCATATCCAGGCCAGGCTGCGTTAGTTGGTTCTATCTGTCACCGTGTATTGGAGGGGTGGGATTTTCAAGGAACAAAAGAAGGATTGGAAAAGTTGGTCGATTCAGCCGTAAAATGGGCGATCACCCTTGAAAGAGGGGTGGTATTAAAACAGCAGGCAATACCCTTCGAAACGTTACAAAATCAGGACGTGGAATGTATAATGGCAGAAGTAGTAAAGATATTCTCAGAATTCATCGGGTCAGAGGCATATAAGGAACTACAGGCCGCACAGATCCTTGGACGTGAGGTGCCCATCCTGCTTAACTGGGATGGGCAGATCATGCGGGGTATGATTGATATCCTTTATAAGATAGGCGACCGTCTCATCATCGCCGATTATAAGACGGATCATATTACCATGAACGACCTGCCAGCAAGGGCAGAAAAGTACCGGTATCAAAAAGCGGTATATTTAGAGGCCGTCAAACGTTGTCTGAAAACAGACAATCCGGAATTCAAACTCATTTTTCTGAGGTTGGGTAAGGCTATATCTATTTGATTCTCTGAGGAGGAAATAAAAATATCAATAAAGGTAACAATTTAGTTTTTTGAAAAATCTCGGGAGAAATTCGTGTTTTGCTAGCTGTATCAGGGCAAATATACAGGTAGGGGAAGATTCAATACATGTCTCTACAATTTTAAAATCCTGAAAGGATGTCATGATTATAGCCAATTGAAGCATTTTTGCCTGTTAACCCCGCAGGGGTGACATTGATTTTTTATGCCGGTGTAATGGTAATTTTATTTCACCCCTTCAGGGTTATAGATTTTATCTGCCCATGGTTCTATAATCATTTCAGCCCTTCGGGCTTTTTTACCGCAAAGCGGATTTTATTTTTATTACGTGTGAATACCTGCCGGTACGCACCTATAGAAACAGGCGTTCTTCAAAAAACTAAAGTGTTACCAATAAATTAAATCCTTGAAATATTAAAAAGGTAATAGGATAATGCCCTCGTTAAAGCTGCCTGAGCGATTATTCCTCTTAATAACTACTATTGAAAAACAGGTTGTTTTGCTGTAAAAATTTAGTTTTTTGAAAAAGTAGGGGCGAAGCATTTGTCAGTTTTGGTATGAATGTATAATATGCCAATTATAGCAAATGCTTCGCCCCTACATTGCGCGGCAAACATCGCCATTATTGGAATTTTTCAAAAAACTACATTGTTACATTTTGCGTAATTCTTAAGTGCATAGCGTATGAAGCAAGTTATCATCGAAAACCCAATTCTCAATTCCCCTTTTGTAGAACCGATACGTCATTTCAAGTTTGCTGATGAAGGGATAACTAACGAAATTATTGAGGAACGGCGCATCAGCTCTTATTTCATTCCCATTGCCAGACCCAAAAAGAAGGGCAAACAATTGTCATTTGATACGGAATGGACAGGAGACCGTATTGAAGAAAATACGTTTGTAAATCAAATTCGTGAAAAAGTATCCTTGTGGCGAAAAAAGGATTATTACGATATAACAAAAAGAACCAGATTTCTGCTTGATTACTGGAATACTCCTGAGCGTGAAAAGAAACTATTCTTTTGTCAGATAGAGGCGCTTGAAACCATAATCTATATCACAGAAGTAGCCGCCAAACAGGGTGATTCGTGGATTGAAAATACCATCCGACAATCAAATCAGGAGGCAAACCCACTCCTGTATCGTATTGCCTTCAAAATGGCTACCGGCACCGGAAAAACCGTTGTCATGGCTATGATTATCGCATGGCACGCACTTAATAAGTTTGCAAATCCGCAGGATGCACGATTCTCCGATACATTTTTGATTGTTACTCCAGGCATCACTATCCGTGACCGCTTGCGGGTCCTTTTGCCGAATGACGCAGGAAACTATTACCACCAGCGTGACATCCTTCCTCAGGATTTACTGGAAGAATTGCATAAGGCGAAAATCATTATAACCAATTTCCACGCCTTTAAGCTCAGGGAAAAATCAGATGCGGCGAGACTTACCAAGAAAATTTTGTCAACTAAAACCGGGGCATTTACAGAAACCCCGGATGAGATGGTACGGCGTGTCTGCCGTGAACTAGGTTCCAAGAAAAATATTATTGTTATAAACGACGAGTCCCATCACTGCTATCGCCGTCGTACAGAAGATGCAGTGGCAATTCATGAATCGTCCCTGTCTGGCGAAGATCGAAAAGAGGCTGAAAAAAGGAACGAAGAAGCCCGTATCTGGATTTCAGGGCTGGAGGCAGTTAAAGCAAAGATTGGCATCAAGGTTGTCTATGACCTTTCTGCAACGCCATTCTTTCTTCGGGGTTCAGGCTATCCGGAAGGTACACTCTTCCCGTGGGTTATATCAGACTTTTCCCTCGTAGACGCCATCGAATCCGGCATCGTCAAGATTCCCCGCGTGCCGGTAGCCGATGACCAGATGACCGGTAGCCAGCCGGCTTACCGTGATCTCTGGATACGCATACGGGATGATTTGCCTAAAAAAGGCAGGAAAACAGATGCAGTGAGCGGTGAGCCGAAACTCCCCGCAGAACTCCAGGGCGCTCTTCATAGTCTCTACGGTAATTATGAAAAGGCCTATAAATTATGGGAACAAAGCGGGCAGGGAACACCGCCTGTCTTTATCGTAGTCTGCAATAATACCAATGTTTCAAAGCTTGTATTTGATTACATCTCTGGCTGGGAGAAGATATTGCCTGACGGCGTTACTATTATTGTCCCCGGACAGCTGCCTGTCTTTAACAATGAAAAAAACGGCAGATGGGACGATAGGCCAAACACTATTCTGATAGACAGTCAGCAACTAGAATCAGGCGAGGCAATGAGCGATGAATTCAAAAAAATCGCCGCCCTGGAGATTGAAGAATTTAAAGCCGAATACCGCAAGCGTTATCCGGGACGCGATACAGAAAAACTTACCAATGAAGACCTGCTTCGCGAGGTGATGAACACGGTCGGCAAGACCGGCAAATTAGGCGAAAACATTAAATGCGTCGTAAGCGTCTCAATGCTTACCGAGGGATGGGATGCAAATACCGTTACCCATATCCTGGGCGTTCGCGCATTTGGCACTCAACTCCTTTGTGAGCAGGTTGTAGGCAGAGGGCTCCGCAGAATAAGTTATCGCACGAATGACAATGGCATGTTTGAGCCTGAGTACGCTGAGGTGTATGGAGTGCCATTCTCATTTATCCCATGTTCGGGTGCTACAAATGGTCCAAAACCAGGTCCTGAAATTACCCGCGTTTATGCATTACCCGACCGTGTGCACCTCGAAATAACCTTTCCGCGCCTTACAGGATACGGCTATGAGATACCGGCAGAAAAACTCAAGGCAGTCTTCACGGACGACTCTAAACTTATCCTCAGCACCGCTGATATCCCGACAAAGGTCGAACTTGACCCAATCGTTGGAGAATCCAGCATCCACACGCTTGATGGCTTAAAAACAAGGCGTCTCCAGGAAGTAGCGTTTCTTCTTGCCAAATTGACGCTGGAAAATCATTTCCAGGATGACAATGGAAATACAAAACCATATCTGTTTCCTCAGATACTCGATATTGCAAGGCATTGGCTTAACAC
>CAZBCT010000096.1:0-12078 GCA_964490485.1 uncultured Candidatus Brocadia sp.
TTTCGATTTTACAAGCAAATAATCTGTAAATGTTTTATGAAAACGTTAT
Source organism: uncultured Candidatus Brocadia sp. (assembly GCA_964490485.1). GTDB lineage: Bacteria > Planctomycetota > Brocadiia > Brocadiales > Brocadiaceae > Brocadia. The sequence goes on from CAZBCT010000096.1 coordinate 50, forward strand.
ACTAGTCAATAATGAGAATCTGATTGCGGCTGAGCCGCACGATAAAATATCAGTCATGAGGTTGTTTCATGTTAAATCTTTCTAACAAAATAAGCCTCAGCAGGATTTTCTTTATCCCTCCCCTGGTTTTATGCATAATGCAAGTTCAGCATCATAATCATTACCGGTATATCTGCCTTTTTATTATGCTCATGATCGGGCTCAGCGATATGCTGGATGGCTATTTTGCGCGCAAGAGAAAAGAAATAACCAATTTGGGAAGATATCTTGATCCTGTTGCCGACAAGCTTGTCCTGGCGGTCTCCTGCATTATACTTTCCTCCGATCAGTTATGGCCGGAGCCAAGATTTCCCAACTGGATCACGGCTGTGATTGTCTGCCGGGATCTCTTGCTCATGGTTGGGGGCATTGTTTTGCTTATCATTACCGGCAAAATGGACTGTCAACCAACCATGCTGGGCAAAATGACAACATGCCTTCAAATTATCGCTATTATATCTGTTATCATGGGGAACCATATCCCTTTGCCGGTACTCATTGCTCTCTGGTGGCTGGTCGTTATTTTGACATTTGCCTCCGGGCTCTGGTACATGTACCGGGGCGTAAAAGAATTGTGATGAATCATCAATTTCCAGGTATACTCTATTTACAAAAAGGCTTTACATTAACTACCTTTTGTAATAGTATTTATGCATATGTACTATGAGTAAACAATCGCCCTGTGGTATTCAATACTATGGACTGGTCGGCTGTTAATAGCGGACATTACACAGTTAATCCATTAAATTTGAAATATGAGAGGTTTTTTTCATGCAATTTAACACCATACAAGAGGTCATAGAGGATCTGAAAAATGGGAGAATGATCATTTTGGTGGATGACGCAAACCGTGAAAATGAGGGGGATATTACGATTGCTGCAGAAAAGATTACCCCGGAGGCAATTAATTTTATGCTCACCCACGCACGGGGCATTATCTGCCTTGCAATTCATGCAGAACGGGCAGAAGAACTCGAGCTGTATCCCATGGTATCTCACAATACGTCAAACTTCCAGACACCTTTTACGGTCTCTATCGATGCCAGAAATAGTATCACTACAGGAGTTTCCTCAAGGGATCGGGCAACAACGATTTTAACCGCTATTGACGAAACGTCAACCGCCGATGATCTTGTAAGGCCTGGCCATGTGTTTCCGCTTAAGGCACAAAGAGGCGGGGTATTGGTTAGGACGGGACACACCGAAGGTGCAGTGGATCTTACCCGCATTGCGGGTCTTAAACCAGCAGCAGTTATTTGTGAGATTATGACTGAAGACGGAAATATGGCAAAACTTCCTGAGCTGAAAATGTTTGCCGAAAAACACCGTTTGAAGATATGCACCATAGCTGATATTATTAAGTACCGTCACGAGCAGGAACGCCTCATCGAAAAACGCGTTACGGTAAAATTACCTACGATCTATGGGAATTTTACCCTTCATCTTTATCGCTCCTTTGTTGATGATTACCTCCACCTGGCATTGTGTTTGGGTGTAGGCAGCGAGAGTGGAAATGCCCCTTCCCCTTTGCACAATGAGCCTGTGCTGGTGCGGGTGCATGATGAATGTCTGACCGGAGATATTTTTGGCTCTCTCCGGTGTGACTGTGGAGAACAGTTGCACAATGCCCTGAAGATCATACAGGAAGCAGGAAAAGGTATCCTGTTGTATATGAGACAGGAAGGCCGTGGGATTGGACTGGAAAACAAACTCCATGCCTATCTCCTGCAGGAAAAGGGACTGGATACTGTTGAGGCCAATGAAAAACTTGGTTTTCCTGCCGACAAACGTGACTACGGTATTGGGGCGCAAATCCTGAGAGACCTGGGTATAACGAAGATGCGGCTGCTTACCAATAACCCTAAAAAGTTTGCAGCCCTCGCCGGGTACGGCCTGGAAATTGTGGAACGGGTACCCATTGTTATGGAGCCAAAGGAAGAAAATAAGGATTATCTCAAAACAAAGAAGGAAAAATTAGGACACATTATAGAAAAGGTATAAGCTGAGCATAGCGGTGACAAGGTAGTGCGAACAAACCTTGTTTGACCGAGTCTTGTGGCGTATAAGCAAACTGTTAATGACTGTGTTTAAATAATAACCAAATTGAGAAGTATTTTTCCCCAGGTATCCTCTGTGGCTAAAGGCTATTCCCAAAAACGATGAAAAAACTATTCGTGAAAAAGTCCCTGCGTGACCTTTCCGAAGAATCCAACCATCATCATTTTAAACGGGTACTAGGCCCATTCTCACTCACCGCCTTAGGGATCGGCGCCGTTATTGGCGCCGGAATATTTGTTTTAACCGGTCTGGCTGCCAAGGAATTTGCCGGCCCCAGCTTAATCCTTTCCTTTGTCCTTTCGGGTCTTGCCTGTATTTTTGTGGCCCTCTGCTATGCAGAGTTTGCGTCCATGGTTCCTTTGGCAGGGAGTGCTTACACCTATTCGTATGCGGCACTCGGTGAGATCTTTGCCTGGATTATCGGATGGGATCTTATCCTGGAATATTCGCTTGCCTCAAGCCTTGTTGCGGTGGGATGGTCACATTATTTTGTAAAACTGATAGGCCTCTTTGGTCTGCATATTCCTTCATGGCTTACCAATGACTATTGGACGTTGTCGCATCAGACATCTGACCTCTTTGCTCAAAATGTGCCTTACCTTTTCGGCATTCCTGTTGTATTCAATTTACCCGCAGCATTGATTATCATTGCCATTACGACCTTACTCGTTATTGGGATTAAGGCAAGCGCCCGTTTCAACAGCATCATTGTGGGGGTCAAGCTCGCGGTTATTCTCCTGGTGATCTTTGTTGGATGGTTTTATGTGAAGTCTGATAACTGGGGCAATAGTTTTAGCGCCTTTGCACCTTTTGGTATCGGCGGTATCGGTACAGGTGCAGCTTACGTATTCTTTGCCTACATCGGCTTTGATGCCGTTTCGACTACCGCACAGGAGGCAAGAAATCCGAAAAGGGACGTGCCGATCGGTATCATTGTATCGCTGGTGCTCTGTACCATATTATACATTGCCGTGACTGCCGTCCTCACCGGTATGGTTTATTACAAAGACATCAACATCGATGCCCCCCTGGCTGATGCCTTTACCCGGTATGGGCTGGTGAAGGTGTCTTTTTTTATTTCTGTTGGCGCTGTAGCTGGGCTAACCAGCGTGCTCCTGGTGTTACTCTTAAGCCAATCCAGGATATTCTGGGCGATAGCCAGGGACGGCCTTCTGTCTGAACGCATCTTTGCTGCCATTCATCCCCGTTTTGGGACTCCTTATATTTCAACCATTATTGTCGGCGCCTGTGTTGCCCTTACCGCCAGTTGCTTTCCCATTGAAGAGATTGCAAAACTGGTCAACATCGGGACACTCCTTGCTTTCTGCCTTGTTGCCGCCGCGGTTATCATCCTGCGCGTTAAAGACCCACACCATCCCCGCGCCTTTAAATGTCCATTTGTCCCGGTAATACCGATTCTGGGTATCCTCTCCTGCGGATATATGATGATCCGTCTCGAATTTTCCACCTGGCTCAGACTCATTGCATGGCTAGCGCTCGGCGCCATTATTTATGCCGCCTATGGCAGACATCACAGCAAACTGGCAAGGAAACATGCCCTGATGGAAAAACAAAACGAATCGCTGGTGAAGCTGGATAAAAGTTACCCGTAGGGGCATATTACAATGGTCTTTTAATTTCACGAGGCAACATAGATAAAAAATTCAAAGGTGTCTTGGATGCATGGATGAAATACAAGGTAAATCTCAAAAAAACTGAAGAAGGTTATGCCGTTTGGGTTCCTGGTCTGCCTGGTTGTTGGCCCACAAGGTCAGGCAGAAAAGGAGGCTTTAGAGAATATAAAAGACGCTATAAAAACATATTTAGAGACTGTTGAAGAATTAAGCAAAGATAAGGTGTCTCGTTACGTAGAAGTAGAATAAATTATGCCTAAACTACCGGGTATAAACCACCAGAGAGCCGTAAAGGCTTTTAAAAAGGCAGGTTTTTGGATTACGAGACAGGGAAAACATATTACAATGACCAATGGAGAACGTATCATTACCATCCCAAGGGCAAATCCAAATATTTCGGTTCAATCGAGGACGATTGAACCAGCGAAAAATGGTGTCGTGGTGGTGTAAGAAAGTTGCCAAGATCCTGATGTAACGTTTATGCAAGCCTCTATCTTACGGATTATTTTTAGCTGGCGGATGCTGGTTACGTTCTTTCTGGGAATAAGCTCCGGCATTCCTCTCCTCGTTACAGGTTCCACGCTCCAGGCATGGATGACCGATGAAAAGGTTGATCTTGCCGTGATCGGCTTGTTTGCTCTTGTAGGGCTTCCCTATACCGTCAAGTTCTTCTGGGCGCCTGTTATGGACCGCTATGTGCCGCCATTGTTTGGCAGGAGACGTGGCTGGATCCTGATTTCCCAGACGCTTCTCATGCTGGCCATTGGTTCATTTTCCTTGCTGAGCCCTGCTGAATCCCCCTGTATAGTGGCCTTTCTTGCCGTACTTGTGTCCTTTTTGAGTGCAAGCCAGGACATCGTAGTCGATGCCTACCGGAGAGAACTTTTGCACGATGACGAATTAGGATTAGGTTCTGCTCTGGCTGTCAACGGCTATCGCATCGGCATGCTCATCTCCGGGGCGTTTGCCCTTATATTAGCCGACCATATTTCCTGGAATATGGTTTACCTGCTCCTAGCGGCGTCTCTCTTCGTAGGTATTATTACGACGTGCCTGGCGCCGTGCCCGGCAGGACAGACAATGTCCCCAAAATCCCTCCGTGAGGCGGTTATAGAACCCTTTGTCGATTATTTTAAGCGGCTTGGGGCATTTGAAATCCTGGCCTTTATCCTCCTGTATAAAGTGGGTGATGTCATGGCGAGCAGCATGACGACACCGTTCATTTTAAAGATGGGATTCACCAAGACGGAATTGGCGGCTGTGGTAAAGACCTTTGGTATATTTGCCACGATTGCGGGAGGTCTTGTTGGCGGTATCCTCTTAATAAAACTTGGGCTTTTCAAAGGTCTTTTGATCTTTGGAATCCTTCAGGCAGTTTCAACCCTTTCTTTTTCTGTGCTTGCCTCACTGGGTGCCTATAGCTCTGTATTAGCAGCTACGGTTGCCTTTGAAAATTTAACGAGCGGTATGGGCGCCTCCGCCTTTACGGCTTTTATGGCAAGCCTCTGCAATAAAAGGTTCACCGCTACACAATATGCACTGTTGAGCAGCCTCATGGGTGTGCCGCGGGTGATTGTTTCCGCCCCCACCGGTTTTCTGGCTGAGCGGGTAGGTTGGGTTGCATTTTTTATCTATTGCACTTTGGCGGCAATTCCCGGGCTCGTCTTTCTTTCTCGTTACCGGCTGTGGCAAGAGGGACTGAGTTCTTTTCATGGCACAACTATTTCTCAGGACGGCAGTAAATTTTCCGATGATTCTTGACTTGCTATCATCATGAATTGGCATTACAATGTTGAGATTCTTCGGTCGTTTTACTTCCTCAGAATGACAGAATAATGCGGAAAAGTCGTTCTGAACGGAGCGAAGAATCTATTTCAATGTACAGGAATTTCAAACAGATATTTTCCCCTCTAGAAAGAGGGGATTAAGGGGTGTGTAAATCGGTCGTAACACACCCCCGGCCCCTCTTTCTAGAGGGGAGCTTAAAGTCGCTGCCCATGGCAGCCTAATTTAAATGTACAGGAATTTCAAATTGAAGATTGCTTCGCTTCGATCGCAATGACATACTGTTCCATCTGTCATTGCGAGGAACGCATGTGACGAAGCAATCTAATTTGACAGTATTTAACTTAACAAGGAGGACAGCGATATGAAACAAAGGATTCCTGGGGTTATTTTATTCGGCTTGGTTCTTCTCCCGTTTCTTAGTCCGGATGCCGGAGCGCAGGGAAAACAAGTATCTATTACCATTTATCAGAATAATTACGGCCTCGTTCGCGACGTCCGTGAGATGGAGTTAAAGGCTGGTGTGCAGGAGATTCGTTTTACGGATGTTGCGTCGCAGATTGACCCCACCTCGGTTCATTTTAAATCGCTGACCGCACCCGATCAGACGGCCATTCTTGAGCAGAATTATGAATATGATCTGGTGAGTGCAGAAAAAATATTGCAAAAATATCTCGATCAGTCTGTTCAGCTTTTTACCAAAGAGGGCAAGATTTTTGAGGGAAAATTACTGAGCGCAGGCGGAACAGTCGTTCTTGAAAAAAAAGACGGCGGTATCCAGTCAATCGCCATGGCGAACGTTCAGAATGTGGACTTTCCTAAACTGCCTGCGGGTTTAATTACCCGGCCAACGCTGGTGTGGTATCTTTCGAATGAAAAAGACGGAAAACATCGTATGGAAACAAGCTATCTAACGGAGGGGATTGGCTGGCATGCAGAATACGTTGCTCTGGTGAATAAAGACGATACGGCATTGGATTTATCTGCCTGGGTCTCAGTTGATAATCAATCGGGTACCGATTACGAGAACGCCAAACTGAAACTGATAGCGGGTGATGTTCATCGGGCAACTCCACCGTCACCACGCCACATGGACTATGAGGTGCAGGCAATGGCTAAAGCCGTACCGGACAGACAATTCGAGGCAAAGGCATTTTTCGAGTACCATCTTTACACACTCCAGCGTGCAGCTACGATTAAAAACAATCAAATCAAACAACTCTCGCTTTTTCCCACGGCAACAACGCCCGTGAAAAAGATTTATGAATATGACGGATCGAAAAATGAAAAGAAAATTAATGTAAGATTAGAATTTGAAAATACCGAAAAAAATGGGTTAGGGCTCCCCGTCCCCGCCGGAAAGGTGCGAGTCTATAAGTCAGATGAAGACCAATCGCAGATATTTATCGGAGAGGATCAGATCGACCACACCCCGAAGGATGAAAAAATTCGTTTGTATGTCGGAGACGCCTTTGATGTAGTCGGGGAACGGAAACAAATCAACTATAAACAACTGGGTGACCGGGCACGGGAAGAAACATGGGAAATCAAGTTGCGCAATCATAAAAAAGAGGATATCGAAGTCTTAGTAACGGAGCATCTCTGGGGTGACTGGGAAATCCGCGAGTCTTCTCATCCCTATAATAAAAAAGATGCCGGTACCATTGAATTTGTAATTCCGGTGAAAAAGGATGCAGAGGCTATCGTAAAATATACCGTTTTATATCGCTGGTAATCTGCCATGATTACCATTTACAAAAGTACAAATAACGGACTGGAAACGATTGAGTCGCCCTCTGATGGAAGCTGGGTTAGCGTAATAAACCCTAGTGAGCAGGAGATTATGCAGGTTGAGGGATATGGTATTTCCGCTGATTTTATAACCCATTCCCTCGATATTGACGAACGTGCCCACACAGAGCGAAATGATGGAGTTGTCCTTATTGTACTCCGTTTGCCCCAGGAACAGGATAAGATGGCACAAATTCCCTATAGCACCGTACCGCTCGGGATTATCCTGACCGGCTCACTCATCGTGACTATTTGCAGGGAGGAAACGGCTGTTATGCGGAAGTTTATTGCAGGTCAGGCAAACGGTTTGTCTACCGTCAAAAAGAACCGGTTTGTCCTGCAACTGCTTCTCCATACTGCCAATCAATACCTTCATTATTTAAGGGACATAGATGCGACTGTTGATGTGCTTGAGGATAAGCTGTACCGTTCATTGCAAAACAAGGAAGTCATGGACTTGTTAAAATACCAGAAGAGTCTGGTGTATTTCACCACTGCCCTGAAGTCCAATGAACTCATGCTGGAACGGCTGCAAAAAGGCCAGTTGTTCCAGCCCCATCCGGAGGATGTGGAACTGCTGGATGACGTGCTTATTGAAATTCGTCAGGCCATCGAAATGACGTATATCTCCGAGAACATCCTCAGCCAAATGATGGATGCCTTTGCATCGATCATTTCCAATAATTTAAATGTTGTCATGAAAATCCTGACTTCCATAACCATCGTTATCAGCTTCCCCACCCTCATCGCCAGTTTGTATGGTATGAACGTCCGTCTCCCCGGGCAACACCTTCCGTATGCATTTTCATTGACGTTGTTAGCCTCTCTGATGATATCTTCGATTGTTGTGGTTGTTTTTTGGAAAAAGAATTGGCTGTAAGGCGAAAAGAGAAACCATAGAAAGTTTAAAAAAAGTTTTTCAGCAATATCCGTGTACAGATTGCCAGTTGCAAAAAAATCCACTAAGACATACCATAACACAGCACGCCGCAACCTAAAAGAGTTTAACCACTAAGCACGCAAAGTCTTACACAAAAGGCACAAAGAAAAACTTACAAAAAAAGCGTCGGATGGTGGGTTCGCTGGGTGGTTCATTGGTGCGGGTCTTGGGGGTTAAAGCGGCAGCCAAGACGATTGAGCATGTTTTGCCTGCACGCTTTTGCCCATGCTGCGATAGCGGCAAAGCTTGTGGTAGAAAACAGAAGGGCGCTCCTAATGAATGGCGGACAAGCCTGAATAGATAAGGAGATAAGCTTCAACTGTGTGGTACGCGGCGGCCGGGTTGACGATGCGCGGGACTGCCGGTCGGTTAGCCGGGACTACGGCACGCCCGGCGACCGCAACATCCTCGTTGGCTTGCGCCTCGCCCAGGCCAGTGAATCCTTGACCCTTGGTCACTTGCACTTTTGGCAGGTTTTATTACAAGGATGGATAAAGCGGAGCGTATCCACCAAATAAACTATTTCGTAACAATTTAGTTTTTTGAAAAGTAGGGGCGAAGCATTTGCCGTCTTATGTGTGAACGCATGTATACCAACGATAGCAAATGCTTCGCTCCTACACTGTGCGTTAAACATCGCCATTAATTGAATTTTTTCAAAAAACTCAATTGTTACACTATTTCAAGGTTATAAAACCCTTATTTTTTACAAAGATACTAACCGGCGTGTTTGATTCAAGGAACTCTTCCATCAGTGTCATAAATTCTAAAACCGAGCGCACCTCTTTTGTTCCGACCTTGGTAATTACATCGCCTGGTTGTATACCCGCGCGCTCAGACGGACTATTTGTTTCCACGTCAACAACCAGGACGCCATGCTCACCTTCAAGACCTAGAGATTTTGCAATTTCCGGATTTAATTCATTGACTACCAGACCTAAAGAAAATGTCGTTGGTTCGTCGAGTTTTCGGATAGCAACATACGTTTTGCCTCCAAGGTCCTGTGGCTGACGTTCCACCATTACCTCCAGTGCATTTTCTACCCCGTTGCGTACAACCTTTACAATGACGACTGCGTCTACTTTTGCCCGACGAATCGCGTGTTGGAGGTCAATGGTATTCTCGATTTTTTTTCCTCCAATCTCGAAAATGATATCACCCGGAGAGATACCGGCTTTTGATGCTGGGGTGTCACTCCACACTTCAAGGACAAATGCCCCTTTTTCTGTTGGCAAACCAAAACGCCGAGCAATCTCTTTTTTGTCTTTGAGGCCGAGTATTACCGCTAGCTCAGTATTAATATCGTGCGTTCCCACTCCCAAATACCCCCGCACGACAGTTCCCGTAGTCATAATGTTTTCGACGGTTTCTTTTACAATACTGGCAGAGATGGCAAATCCCACACCCTGAAAGCCGCCGGATCGGGTTGCTATGGCGGTATTCACCCCAATCAATTCCCCCCGGAGATTTACCAGTGGACCTCCGCTATTGCCGGGATTAATAGCTGCATCCGTTTGAAAGAAATCTTCATATATAAAAGGGAGTTCAAAAGGGATAACATGTGTTCTTCCTTTTGCGCTGATAATACCTGTCGAAACGGTTTGCTGATATCCGAAGGGGCTGCCGACGGCAATCACCCAGTCCCCAACCTGTACTTCCTCATAATCACCAAAGGTAATCGGCAGAAAATCTTCCCCTTCTATCTTGATTACTGCAATGTCGGTGTTCGGGTCGATCCCAACGATTTTAACACGGTCATATTGTTCTCCGTTGTATGTAACTACCGTGATTTCGTTTTCGGAAAAACCACTGATAACATGGTTGTTCGTTAAAATATATCCACGCTCATCAATAATGATTCCTGAGCCAAGACCTTTTTTGGGGGTATTATCTGCGTGGGGGTCGTTTTTAGGCGGGAAATTTTGTGATGTCGGTGGCGGCTCTGTGTCTTTTCTGTCAATCGAAAACTCCTTTTTCTCCGTGCTTAAACTAACCACTGAGGGACTGACGAGTTGTGAAACTTTTCGGAAAGTTTGAATCAGTGGTTTTGTGACTTTTTCAAGGTCGAGGAGTTCTTGCTTTAATCTGTCTACATCGTCATTTTTGGTTGCAAAAACAGAATGGACGTGAATAAAAGATAAGGTGATTATTAACGTCCAGCGGAGAAGTAAACCTCTTAAGCGTTTCATTTTTTACTCATGGGAACTTTTAGTTTATAGACTAAATATCCACTACCAGCAAACAGGAATACATCCAAAAAGAACGTTAAAATAACAACCTTCTTTGCGAAGATAGGGTTATCAGTTCTGTGTACTTTTGCGACAGCGTGAAATGTCAAATAGATCATGAATATATATGTCAAACATAGAGCAGTAAATAAAAGTATCTTTTTGAATATCTTCATTGGTAACGCATCTGCAAAGAGCCATCATTATCCTCTTAAGAAGCAAACGGGTACATGTTTTTCCCATTCGTTACAATTATAATTTAATTACATACAAAAACAAAAAAAAATTTAATGATATCGGAACTTTTTTTAAATTATCGATGTTATAAGGGTACAATTGTTCTCCTTTTAGCAAGCTGATTCTTCGCTTTCCTCCTTTTCTTCGAAAATCAGCTTGCTACCTTTCTTCTTAAAGATAAACATCAAGAAAGGTTCCTAAGGGTTCTTCCTGATTGTTCTTGGGCATATCAACAGAGTTAGACCTTCCTGATGTTTGGGCACTTTTCGGGTAAATTTCCATTTTGATGTCTTCGACTGGCTGTGTAGGTATGTTAAGTTTTTTTTGTATTCTTTCAATAGAGTTCAACAAATTTGTCTTTGTCAATTCTTTGGTGTTACTCGTTTTGTTATTTCTTACATCATCTTTATAATCACTATGAACTCCTTCTTTCTTTGTAGTATGCAGAGATAATCTTTGTATCTGTTCTAAGAGTTTTGATGTTGCAGGATTTATGTTGTTTACCATGTGTCATCTCCTATTAATATCTCATAAAACTAAAAATTCACACGCATACAACAAGCGATTTCTATACCCGAATTGCACTATTCTAGTGAAAATATTCAGTGGTCTTAATTATTGCTCATGTCTATACAAGAATTCATTTTCCAAACAAATAGCCAGATTTTAATAAGTATTGAATTGTCAATGTATTACAGAAGGCAATATGATTTCCATCACACACGAGCTACCCATTTTTATCCGGATATTGGGTTTTCCTACAGATTGCTGGAATAATTCCTCGGATAAAATTCTCATGTTGAGTAACAATTATTATTAGAATTTGAGCAGAGTCGTGTAAAGTTTGTTGTGAAATTAGCCAATTACATAATATATTTTGTCGAATTGCATTTTTATGTTTGAATTGATATAATACAACAACAATGTTTGAAAAGTGTATGGCAAAGTATTTAGAGTAAATGTAAAACTGTTACAAGAGAGGGGGGGCGAAAGGATTCGACCGGACAAGTTGAGGTATAGGTGGCGTATTGAGGTTGTCAGGCGGCCTCACTAAAAACCTGGCAAAATGATTTAAATGCCGAATATCCAATGGCACTGGCTGCTTAATTAACAGCCACGTTTCATTAATCTTACCTGCGAGGTTAATGAAATGACGACTAGCAGGTTAGTTTGGTCCTTTTGGTAGGTGGGGACTGAATGAATTCTTAAACCTAGCTGGTTATCGGAAACCCTGTCTATTGGGGTTCTGGATGACGAGACTCAATAAATAGACTATGTACGTAGAAGCCTATGCTGAAATGTCTAGGGACGCGGGTT